>CP157796.1:2847500-3078920 GCA_040112665.1 Oceanicaulis sp.
TAGCGGCGAAGCGGCCTCAGGCCGCGCCGCGGCGTTCGGTGGCGAGCGCGGCGGCGTCCATGTCCAGACGATCGAGGATGTAGTCGAGCTCGCTCTCCGGCGCGCCCTGGAACTGGGTGAACACCCGTTCCGCCAGCCGCCGCCGGAAGAGAACGATGTCCCGCGCCCCGCCCGGCCCGATCTCCAGCGAGCGCCAGGCGTCAATCCCCGCCCTCACCGCCGGCAGGATGCGCTCGGGCAGCCCGGCCCGGCGGAACACCGCGTCCAGCCCCAGCGGGCCGGCGTCGTGGACCAGAAGCCAGGCCTTGGCGTGATCGATCTCCGCCAGCTCGGCGATGCAATGCTCGAAGAAGGCCATATGGCCGCGGAACAGCGCGCGCAGCATCAGCGAGGGCGTCAGCCGGCCGCTCATCTGCAGCTGCTGGACGAAGCGGCGCGGATCGGGGCTGAGCCCGGCCTGCTCGACCAGATCCACCGTGGCGCGCTCGCGGGCGCCTTCGGCGAGCTCGACCGCCAGCGACGCGGGCAGAGCGTGGCGATGCACCAGCCGGGAGATCGCCTCGTCGGAAATCTTTGAGATCAGCTTTTCGGTGACCGACAGCGGCAGCGCGCTGCGCTCGATGAAGCGTTCGAGCACGTCGGGCCGGTCGGTGAAGCGCCGGATCGCGGCGTCGTAGCTCGTCTCGTTGAACCGGGCGCCGTCATTGGCCGCAGCGGTTGAGACCGCTTCTGGCGCGCCGCGTTCGACGATCGCGTCGACCACTTTTTCAGACAGCGTCTCGCGCGAGGCGACTGCGATCTGCCGCGATGTCGCCGCCTCGCCGATCAGGGCGACCAGGTCGGCGTCCTCGAGCACAGGCGAGCCGGCGATCACCGGCACCGCGACGCTGTCGACGTCGGCGATCAGGTGCCGGGCGACGTCCGCCGGCAGATGCGGCGAACGCTGCAGCGTCACCGCCAGCGCGCGGCGAACCATTTCGGCGGCGTCGCGCGCGAGCACGCGCACGATCTCCGCGCCGATCGCGCGTTCGGCGTCCGACAGCTCGTCCGAGGCGAAGCGGGCGCAGACCTTGCGCGCGGCCAGCGCGCGGGCGTCGGGATCGGTCTGGTCGATGAGCCGGGCGATGTCGGCCTGGCTCAGGCGGGCGCGGAGGGCGGTCACGGACATCGGCGAGTTCCTTGCGGTCTGGCGCTGGACTGAGGGTGCGCCCGAGGTGTTAACGCCCGCTTGAGCGGAAGGCTTAGCGGCTCGTTCACCCTTTGCGGCGCGCCGGGTCGGGCGCGTCGAGCGAAGCGAGCAGTTCCACCAGCGCCGGGGTCAGCACCCCTGCCCCGGCTCCGAACGGCTTGTAACCGCCCGCCTGGACGTCAGGCGATTTCGCGACGGCCTCGGCCGCCGCGCGCGCGAGCGCGACGGTTTCCGGCGCCTCGACGGGCCCTGCCTCGCCGGTGAGACGGGCCAGCAATTCAGCCGCGGTGACAGGCCGTCCGCCGGGGCGGAAAACCGGCCGGTTCGCCGCAGCCGCTTCTGGAAACAGGGTGTCGGCGCGTACGCCGGGATCGGCCTGCACCGCGTTGATCAGACGCGCCGCGCCGCCCGCGCCCAGGAAATGGGCGGCGTAAAGCTCTCCGGACGTCGGCTCGCGGCCGATCGAAGCGCGCAGGCGCTCGGCGTTTTCAGCGGCCAGCTCGCCGGCCATGGCGGCGGCCGCTTCAGGATCGAAGCGCAGATCGAGCGCGGCCTGGCGCAGCGCGGGGTCGGCGATGTCGAACCGGCCGTCAGCCCCGCGTTCGATGGACTTGGCGAGCTCGGCATGGCCGTGCTTTGCGCCGTGGCGCGACAGCATGCCCAGCCAGGTCTGCTCGATGAACTGGAAGAGCCCCGAAGCGGTGGAGGTGCGCGCCTTCGCGCCGGGGTCGAAATTGCTCTCGCGCTGCGCGGTGCGCATCAGATAGTCGAAGTCCGCGCCGGTGGCGCGCGCGGCGGCCTCGATCACGCGGCGCGGCGAGAAGCTGGTGTCGGCGGCTGAGGCGATCTCTGACATGGGGACCCGAATCGGTTGCCTTCCAGCAGCCTCGCCTCGCCCTCGATAATCTTCGGTTAACCGTGCGCGACAACCGCAGCCAGCGCAGGCCGGGCCGGAGAGAACGGCGCGGCCCAGTCCGGCGCATCCCCCGTTCTGGCGATCGCTTCGACCGCCTCTGCGATCGCAGGCGCGAGAAGCACGCCGTTCCTGTAAGCGCCGGTCGCCGCGATCAGTCCCGGCGCGGCCTCCCCGATCACCGGCATGGCGTCCGCCGACATCGGTCTGAGCCCCGCCCAGCGTTCGAGCACCGGCACCGCGGCGAGCCCGGGCGCCACCGCGCGGGCGGCCTCGACCAGACGCTCGATCGCTGCGTCGTCGGTGTCCAGGCTCGCCTCGCCCGGCTCGCTGGTCGCGCCGGCGAAAAGCCGGCCTCCGGGCTTGGCGGCGAGATAGATCGAAAAGCCGCGCACGATCCGGTTCGGCGCGATCGGCCGGCCCGCCGCGAAGGCGGCCATCTGGCCCTTGACCGGGACCATGCGGACGGTGTCCGGCGCGCCCTCGATTCCGTCCGCCCCGGTGGCGAGCACGACGAGGTCGGCGCCGATCTCCCGGCCGTCGTCGAGCGCCAGGCCCGTCACGCGGCCTGCGAAGGTCTGAAGCTTCACCACGCGCGCTTTGAGGATGTCCCCGCCCGCGAGCCGCACCGCGTCGGCCAGCGCCGGGCCGAGCGCGCGATTGTCCACCTGCCCGTCGCCGGGAAATTCGAGACCGCCGAGCGTCGGCGCGAGGCCGGGCTCGCTCGCCGCCACCTCCTCTGCGGTGAGCCGCCGCGCGGTCACGCCCAGCCGGCGCGCGCGATCGAGCAGCACGGCGAGGCGTTCGCTCTGCTCTGCAGAAAACGCCGGCACGAGCGAGCCCTTGCGCTCATAGCCCAAAGCGTCGCTCGAACCGCCGATCCTGACCGCGCGCTCCGCCCAAAGCGAGGCCGCCCGGTCCGCCAGCCCTGCGAAAGCCTCGGCGAGCGCGTGATCCTCGGCGGTCTCGGCGATCGCTTCGAACCCGCCTGCGAGCATGCCGCCCGAAGCGGCCAAAGCGCCGCGCCCAGGCTCGGCCGGATCGGCGATCACCACCTCGTGGCCGGCGTCCAGCAATCTGAGCGCACAGAACAGCCCGGCTGCGCCTGCGCCGGCCACCGCGATGCGAAGCGGGGCTTTCGTTGCTATATTAGAGCCGTGCATGCGTGCTTTCGAACCGAAGGGCCGGAAGGGCGTTGAGGCACACATAGAGGCAATGGAAGGCCATTCCCATGGCGAAGACTGTTCCCGCACTCCTTCTGGCCGCAGCCGCAGGGCTGGCCGCCGCCGCGCCGTCCGCGGCGCAGGAGACCGAATGCGTGACGCTGCGCGGCGTGAACGGCTATCAGGTCATCGACGACCGCCATCTGGTGCTCACAGGCGGCGCGAGCCGTTATTATCTGGTGACGACCCGCTCGCGCTGTTCAGGCATGAGCTTCGGCGCCCAGATCGGGGTGAGTTTCGCCGACAATGTCCGGCTTTGCCCGCCCATGGTGGAGTACGTCATCCCCGATGACGGCTGGCGCTGCGCGATCGACACCGTGGTCGAGGTGGACTCGATGGAAGCCGCAGAACAGCGCGCCGCCGAGCAGAACGCCGCCCGCGAAGCCGAAGGCTAGGCGCCGGCCACCGCTACGGCGGTGACGGGCGGGCCTTCAGCCGCTTCGCCGCGTTCGAGCGGCGCCTTGCAGTCTGCAAGGAAGCGCTCGCCGTCCGCCTCGCCGCCGCCGGTCCAGGACCGCGCGAGCGTGCGGGTCCAGAATTCCGTCATCTGCGCGCGCCAGCGCTGGTCGGCGTCCTCGCCGGCCCGCGTGCAGCTTTCAAGCGCCGCCTCATAGACCTCGGCCAGCCAGTCGATCGTCGCGCGCACCTCATCGAGGCGCGCACACGCCGAGCGGCCCGCCCCGGCCTTGCGCTCGCCTTCGCGCAGCGCGGACAGATGCCGTCGGCTCAGCGCCACGCTGCCGCGGTCCGCGCCGACCTGACCGGTCTCGGGGACGATCTCGGCGAGCTGGCAGGCGAGCTGCCGGCCGAGCCTGAGATCCTGACGGATGCGCGCGAGCTTGGCGGGCTGCGATTGCAGCCGCCGCCGGTCCTGCCAGGCGCGGCCCGCCTCTTCCAGCGTGCGCCAGAGCGCCCCGCGCCGGCTTTCATCGATGCGGTGACGCGCGCACAGCGCCGTCACGTCGGCTTCGGTGTAGATCGGATCGTCGTCGAGAATGACGAACGTCGTCCGTCCCTGATCCTGCAGGCGCGCCATGCCGCCCTCCCCGTTCCAGCCGACTCGCTGACGCCGACCGTGCAGGAATGATGACCGAGTCGTTAACCTTTTAGAAAGCCCGCGCCGGGCCTCGACCGCGACCCGGTTGTGGAAAACCGCGCCGGACGCGCGGTTCTCCATCCCCCTCACCGAGCCCCGCGCTCGCGCGCGCTCGCCACGTCCGCATCGCTCATCGCCGAGCCGTCGGTGAAGCGCGCGCGCGACCAGTTCAAGAGCGCGGCGAGTTCGTCGTCGTCCAGCGTGTCGGCGTAGGCGGGCATGACGTTGGCCCAGGTCCCGCTTTCGGGAAGGCCGTAGAGCACCGCGAAGGCGAGGTCGACCGGCCGGCCGGCCAGCAGGCGGGAGTCGTGAAGACTGGGTGCGAAGCCGGGCACGCCGCGCCCGTCGCGCTGGTGACAGGCGGCGCAGTGCAGGGCGTAGAGCCGCTCGCCCAGCGGCGCGTCCATCGCCAGCGAGGCGAGCGTCAGCCCGGTCGCATACGGCCCGACCGGGCTGGGGTCGAGGCTGACCCGCCGCGCGGCGCGATCGGCCAAAGCCCTGAGATCGGCTTCGGCCACAGCATCGCCTTCATAGGTGATCCGCCAGATCTTCAGCTGCTTCTGGTCGCCCAGATACATCGCCCCGTCAGGCCCGAACGCGATCCCCTGCGGCGAGTGCGCGCCGTCGTAACGCGAGGTCGGAAACGGCAGATCGGCGGGATAGTCCGCCGGCCGGACGCCCTCGAAATCGTCTGCGAAGACGACAGGTTCTGCGGCGAGCTGGCCCTCATGGGCGGGCACGAACACGACCCGGTAGCCCGATTGCGGCGGAAACGGGTCGCGCCCCCAGCCGCCCTTGAACACGACGAACACCCCGCGCCGCCAGATGTCAGGAAAATCCGACGGGCCTTGCAGGATCTCCGAGCCGAACGGCGCCCAGTGACCGGGAAAGCCGTAGAAGGGCTGCTTGCCTTCCTCGGAGCGGTTACGCCCCGGCGTGGGATGGTCGGGCGGCTCGTATTCGGGGTTGGTCCGCACTTCGCCGACCTCGTGGTCGTAATACGTGTACGGCCAGCCCAGATCGTCGCCCTCGCGGATGAGATGAAATTCCTCGCTGGGCAGTTCGGCGTCGTCACGGGGGGTGAAGTGTTCAGGGAAGTACCGGTGCAGGAAGTCCCGCCCGTGGCTCGCGCCGAACAGCCCGCCATGCTCCTCGCTCCAGACGATCTCGAGCATGTTGCGTACGCCGGTCGCCCAGCGCTCGCCGTCGTTCTGATGCTGGTTCGGCGTGGCCGCATCGAAGCGCCAGATGCCGGCCTGGCGCTCGAGCTGCGGGCACGGGCGCTGGCCTGGAGAGCCCTTGGTGCGGCGCTGCTCCATGCAGGCGTTCGAGGGCGCGCCGACCATGACGTAGAGATTGCCGTCATTATCGAACGCCATCGGCTTCCAGGGGTGCTCCCGGCCGTTGTTCAGAAAGCCGTGCACGATGCGTTCGCGCCGCCCCGAAGGCGTCAGATCGCCCGGCTTGAGCGCCCAGCGATAAACTTCGGTCCGCGATGAAGCGTAGAGCCATTCCTGGCCTTCGGCGTCGATATGAACCTCGACATTGGAGCCTTCGAACCCGCCGAACCGCTCTTCGAGATCGGCGACGCCGTCGCCGTCAGTGTCCTTCAGCGCGACGATCCCCGGTCCGAACCAGCCGCGATCGCGCTTGATGACGTAGAGCACGCCCTCGGAGCTGACGTCGAAAAAGCGCTGCTCTTCAACACCCTGATTGAACACCGTCGCGCGGAAGCCCGGCGGCAGGGAGAACCCCAGATCGGGATGAGGAACGAGCGGCGGCTGTTCGATCTCGACCGCGCCCGTGGGCCGCGCGCCCGCGTCCGGCGCGTCCTGGCCGAGCGCAGGACTGGAAAGCCCCAGCAAAGCGGCGGCGAAAACGCTGCGTCCGGAAAGCTGCATGATCGCCGGCCCGCGATGCGAATAAATCCCATTCGCACGCTAGCACGGCACGCGATTTCGGCAAGACACGGCGGGCCGCTTCGTGTCGGCGGAGCTTTGATGCGAGTCACGGCCCGGGGCGAGAGCGGGCGCATCCCGATGGTACCGCCTCCCCGGTTCGAACGGGGGACCTCTAGATCCACAATCTAGCGCTCTAACCAACTGAGCTAAGGCGGCGCGCCATCGGCACGGTCGAGGACGGGCGCGGGGGCCCGCTCGACAGGGCGCGGAACCTAGCTCCGCCGAAGGGCTCTTGCAAGACGGCGCGTGCGGGCTATCGCACCCGCACGCCGGGCCGGGGTTCAGCCGACCTGATAGCCCTTGTTGCGCAGGATTTCGACGAGCTGGGCGATGCGCGTGCGGTCCGAGGGGTGGGTGGAGGAAAACTCCGGCGGTCCGGACTGGCCGGCCTGCGCGGCGGCCTGGGCCTTGTTGGTCCAGAAGCGCAGCGCCTCGATCGGATCGTAGCCCGCGCGCTCCATGTAATCGATGCCGAGCCGGTCGGCTTCGAGCTCGTGCTCGCGCGAGTAAGGAAGGATGACGCCGTAGACGACGCCGGTCCCCAGGATGCGCGACCAGGCTTCGGGGTTCTCGACCCCCGCCCCGCCCAGCGCGATGTTGGCGATGCCCAGGCCCACCCCGGCGGTCGCCTGACGGCGGGCGCGCTCTGCGGCGTGGTTGCGCGCAAGGTGACCCACCTCGTGGCCCATCACGGTCGCCAGCTGGTCGTCGTTCGCCATGGTCTCGAGAATGCCGCGATAGAAGGCGACCTTGCCGCCGGGCAAGACCCAGGCGTTCTGGGTGTCGGAATCGAAGACCACGAACTCCCATTCGTACTGGGTGAGCCCCGAGGCCGGCACGATCCGCTGGCCGACGCGCTCGACGCGGCGGCGCAGGGCCGGATCGCGGCTGACGGGCTGCTCTGACAGCGCCTCCTGCCAGGCCATGGAGGAGGCCTGCAGGATCTGCTGGTCGGAGACCAGCGCCTCGGCGAAGCCGCCGCTGGCGCAGCCGGAAAGGCCGAGCGGGATGACCGTGCCCGCCGCCAGGCCGCGCAGAAGCTGGCGCCGGCCCATATCCACCCGCGGCAGCGTATCGAGTTGGTCTTGTGATAGCTTGATCGTCATCGTCCCAGCCTCTCTGTTCGGCCCGCTTCGCCTCGTGTCATGCGGTTAAGCACACGTCCGGGCGCGCGGTTCCCGATTTTTCCCCGTTGCGGCGCGCTCAGGGCTTAACGCGGCGCGCCGTCGAGGCCATCATTCTGACACGCCGATAAGCTGACGTCACCGTTACGCTCGGCTCGATGCGTGGTGGGAGTGTTCTGCATGCGCCGCATTCTGATCGTCTTTCTCGTCTTGGCCTTCGTCCTGATCGGCGTTGCGCTGGTGCTTCCTTCGCTGATCTCCGACACGGTGCTGCGCGAGCGCGCCGAGCGGGCGGCGAGCGAGGCGCTGGGCCGGGAGGTCGTGCTCGCCGGCGATATCGGGCTGCGGCTGCTGCCGCGCGCGGAGATCACCGCCAGGGATGCGCGCGTGGCCAACGCAGAAGGCTTCTCCGCCGAGCCCTTCGCGCAGATGAACGAGTTGCGGCTGGCCGTTCAGCTCGGCCCGCTTCTGTCGCGCAACGTGGTGATCGACGAGTTCGTGCTGGTCGATCCGGTCATCCGGCTTGAAAGCCGCGGCGCGGCGAACAACTGGACGCTCGGCGCGCCGTCTGACGGCGCCGCGCCTGCGACCGGCAGCGAGGAAGGCTTCCTCCGCCGCCCCGGCGCGCTTCCCTTCGAGGCGAGCTTCGGCGACGTGCGCATCGAGAACGGCACGGTGCTCTACACCGCCGACGGTCAGGACCGCCGCATCGAGGGGCTCGACGTCGCGCTGTCCATGACCTCGGTCGACGCGCCGATCGCCATCGAGGGCGCGTTCGACGCGGACGGCTTCCCGATGCGGTTCGAAGCCGGGCTCGGCTCGCTGCGCGGCTTTTTCGAGGGCGCGGAGACGCCGGTCACGATCGAGCTGGTGGGCGCGCTGGCCGACATCAGCTTCGACGGGCGCTTCCTCGAGAGCGAGACGCTCGATTTCTCTGGCCGGGCCGACATCGCCCTGCCCTTGCGCCCGCTGGGCCGCTATCTCGGCGCGGATCTGCCCGAAGGGGAGGTCTTCCGCACCTTCACCGCCCGCGCCGCGGTCGCCGGCGCGCCGGGCGTGCTCAGGCTCGACGGCGCGCAGGTCCGGCTCGACGATCTCGAAGCGGCGGGCGATCTGGTCCTGCGCCATGACCGGGTGCGGCCGCTGATCACCGGCGCGCTGCGCACGCCGATGCTCGACGTCACGCCCTACATCCCCGCCGACAGCGCCGCAGGCTCGAGCGGAAACGAGGGCGTCAGCGAGTGGAGCGACGAGCGCATCGACTTTTCACCGCTCAGGACGATCGACGCCGATCTCGACATCGCGGCGGCCCGCTTCAAGGCGCGCGACATCGAGGCGCGCGACATCGATATCGACCTCACCCTTCAGAACGGCCGACTGACCGCGGACATGAGCCGGTTCTCGCTTTACGAAGGCGCAGGCCGGGTGCTCGCCCGGCTCGACGCCTCGCGCGACACGCCGAGCTTCGCGCTGGACGCGCGCATCGACGCGCTGGACGCGCTGCCCTTCCTTGAGGCGGCGGCCGGGTTCGACCGGCTGCGCGGGATCGGCGCGGTCAATCTCGATCTCACCGCGAACGGCGCGAGCCCGGCGGCGATCATGCAGTCCTTGTCCGGCGAGGGCGCGTTCAGCTTCGCCGACGGCGCGCTGGTGGGCGTCAATCTCGCCCAGGTGATCCGCACCGTGCAGCAGGCGGTGGAGACCGGCTCCCTGCCTTCTGGATTCGCCGACAGCGCGGAGACCGATTTCACCGCGCTGACCGGCACGGTCGCGATCCGTAACGGCGTCGCGCAGAACCCCGATCTCTCCATGCTGAGCCCGCTTCTGAGGGTTCAGGGGCAGGGCGCGGTGAACCTCGCCGAACAGCGTATCGACTACCGGCTCACCCCGCGTGCGGTCAGCTCGATCACCGGTCAGGGCGGCGATTTGAACCTTCAGGGCCTCGCCGTGCCGGTCCGGCTTCAGGGTGGGTTCAACGACGTCTCGGTCTCCATCGATTTCGAACAGGTCGCCCGCGATCTCCTGCGCGCCCGCGCCGGCGATCTCATCGGCGGCGATGTCGGCCGCGCGCTCGGCGAAGGCCGCTCGCTGGAAGAAGCCGCAGGCGATGCGCTCCTGAACGCTCTGGGCGGAAACCGCAACGAGGAAGAGACCGCCGAGGACCAGAATCCGGCCCAGCGCCTTTTGCGCGGCCTGCTCGACCGGCGTCGTGAACGTCCGTCCGAAGAGCCGCAGCAGGACGGTGAAGGCGAAGGCGGCGGGGGCGGCTAAGGCGCCGTTTTGACACACGGCTCCGGCGCCCTACTCTCCCCCGCGACCGCGCCGCCATGAGAGCGCGGACCTGCGCGAGGGGACACACATGGTACGCACCGCCGCGATCATCGCCGGAGCCGTTATGGCCTTTTCAGAATTCGGAGCGCCCGTCGAGGCGCAGACCCGCTATCCCGGCGACCGGGTGAGCGGCGATCACTTCGCCACGCGCTCTCCGGTGATCGGGACCGGCGGTATGGCCGCGACCGCTCACCCCCTCGCCTCCCAGGTGGCGCTGGACGTTCTGAAGGCCGGCGGCAACGCGGTGGACGCGGCCATCGCGGCGAACGCGGCCATCGGGCTGATGGAGCCGGTGGGCAACGGCATCGGCGGCGATCTCTTCGTGATCATCTGGGATCCCGAGACGAAACAGGTCTACGGGCTGAACGCCGCGGGCGCTTCGCCGCAGAATCTCTCCTACGACCAGCTGGTCGAGATCGTCGGCGAGGACGGCTCCATTCCGCCGCTCGGCCCGCTGCCGGTCTCCGTGCCCGGCACCGTGGACGGCTGGTTCGCCATGCACGAGCGCTTCGGCTCGATGCCGATGGATCAGATCTTGGCGCCCGCGATCTCCTACGCCGAGAACGGCTTCCCGGTGACCGAGACGATCGCGTACTACTGGGACCGCAACATGGCGGCGTTCGAGCGGCGCTCCGACGAGCTCGTCGAGCTCGATAACGCCCGCGCGACCTACTACACCGAGGACGGCGACGCGCCGCGCGAAGGCGAGATTTTCAGAAATCCCGACCTTGCGAACACCTTCCGCCTCATCGCAGAGGGCGGCCGGGACGCCTTCTATGACGGCCCGGTCGCGCAGACGATCGACGCCTACATGCAGCGCATCGGCGGCTATCTGCGCTACGAGGACTTCGCCGCGCACCGTTCGGAATGGGTCGATCCGGTCAGCGTGAACTATCGCGGCTACGACGTGTGGGAGCTGCCCCCTCAGGGCCAGGGCATCGCCGCGCTTCAGATGCTGCAGATCATCGAAGGCTTCGACATCGCGTCCATGGGCTTCATGAGCGCCGAGGCGATGCACGTGATGATCGAGGCCAAGCGCCTCGCCTTCGAGGACCGGGCGCGCTTCTACGCCGATCCGGACTTCTCCAGCACCTCGGTGGAGGCGTTGATCAGCGAGGACTACGCGGACCAGCGCCGCGCGCTCATCTCCATGGACGCGGCGATGGAGAGCGTGCCCCACGGCGATCCTGCGATCCTGGAGGACGGCGACACCACCTATCTCACCGTCGCTGACGGCAACGGGATGATGGTCAGCCTCATCCAGTCGAATTACCGCGGGATGGGTTCCGGCCTGGTGCCTGACGGTCTCGGGTTCATGCTGCAGAATCGCGGCGAGATGTTCAGCCTCGACCCCGACCATCCCAATGTCTACGCGCCCGGCAAGCGGCCCTTCCACACCATCATCCCTGCGATGATGACAAAGGACGGCGAGGCGGTGCTGAGCTTCGGGCTGATGGGCGGCGCCATGCAGCCCCAGGGCCATGTGCAGATCGTCACCAACATCGTCGATTTCGGCCTGAACGTGCAGGAAGCCGGCGACGCCGCGCGCTGGCGCCATGACGGCTCGACCGAACCCACCGATCCGGTCACCTCGCAAGGCGGCAAGGGCGTGGTGCTGGTGGAAAGCGGCGTGCCGCAGGCCGTCCGCGAAGCACTCGAAGCGCTCGGCCATGTCGTGCAGGACGGCGACGGCGGCTTCGGCGGCTATCAGGCCATCCGCCGCGACCCCGAAACCGGCGTGCTGTTCGGCGCCAGCGAAATGCGCAAGGACGGCGCCGCTCAGGGGTATTGAGCGGCCTCCACCCCACCCCCGCCCTTCGGGAGGACCCTCCCCATCAAGGGGAAGGAGTGGCGTGGGCGATTTTCAGAACCGTCGCGCCAGACACCGCCCCTAATTCCCTCCCCCTCTGTGGGGAGGGTGGGCCGGACCGCAAGCTCCGGGCCGGGTGGGGACAGCGCCGAGGTCTGCAAAAGATGGCGCGCACCAGCGCTGAGCCTCAGCCTTGCTCGCCGGTCTTTCGCGTGTCCTGCCGAATGATCTCCGACAGTGGCTTGAACGGTTCCAGAGAGAACAGTGTCTCAACGGGCACCTCAAACAGCCTTGCAAGCTTTAGCGCGACTTCGAGCGAGGCGTTATACACACCGCGCTCCAGATAACCGATTGTCTGGAAGTTCACGTCTACCGCCGCAGCCACTTCCTTGCGAGACATCCCCCGCTCGGTGCGAAGCAGTGCTACCCGATTATAGACTTTCTCAGACATCGTCATGGTCATCGGTCAGGGGTGTGAGCGACCACGCCATGAGCGCGGTTGGGAGGCTGGCTCCCGCGAGCAAGACAAAAGACAGCCCGAGCATGAGAGCGCGCGCCTGAAAAAGCATGTCGTCGGCTGTAATTGCATTTGCCGAAACAAACTCGTTCCAGAACAAGCCGATAAGGATGGCGATCAGGATCAGCACGGTCATGCACGTGCGTGTCATGGCGATCCGCGCGGCTTCGAGGCGCATTGGATCCAACGATTTCACCCAAGGCTTCAGGTTCAGGCTCTTCTGGATGTAATCGCCCGCAAACCACGACACGAGCGTGTAGACGACCAGGATCAGCCAGGCCGCTCCGGTCAAAGTCGCCGCCTGGGTTGCGCCAGCGCGTCCACCGAAATGCCAGCTGACAATGCCGACCAGATGAACAAGCAGCGCTAGCGGGACGATCAGTCGCGCGACCCAGAGAGGTAAGAGGCTCATAGCCGGATCCGATCCAAGCTGGTGTGTTGACAACTCGGTTTGTTATATATACACAACATTTCGAATTGCAAGCCTGTTGATTAGGGAGGTTACTATGTCAAGGCGGTTCTGGGGATGGATGAGCCTGTTGCTGGCTGCCGCCGGTGCGTACACGCTGATCGCGGGGTTCCTCGGTGACGACGGCTACTCGGCTCCGGAAGGTGCGGTCTTGCTGGTCTTGGCCGGCGGCGCCTTCTGGCGCTATTGGATCAAGCGAAGCAACGACGCCGAAAAAATTTCGGCAGACGCGTAAAAAACTGAAATAAATCGATCCCGCCCCCCCCCAAGTGGCCGCGCGCACGCCTCTGAGCGAAGAGGCGTCCTGACGCGACGTCGATGTGGGTTCGCGAGCGCGCCTGCATGCAGACCCCGCCGCCCTACGATCCTCACCCCACCCCCGGCCTTCGGCCGGACCCTCCCCATCAAGGGGAGGGAGTTGCGGTTCAGCTTTACGATCCGACGTTTCCGATGGTCCAGCGTCTTACTCCCTCCCCCTCTGTGGGGAGGGTGGATCGGCGCGGAGCGCCGAGACGGGTGGGGGAGCGCCGAGGTCTGCAGGTCTCAGCGCTCTACGATCCCCACCCCACCCGTCCGCTTCGCGGACACCCTCCCCATCTAGGGGAGGGAGTTGCGTTGAGCTTTTCGCTCTGAGGTCCCGGTTATCGCAGCGCGTTACTCCCTCCCCCTTCGTGGGGAGGGTGGATCGGCGCGAAGCGCCGAGACGGGTGGGGGAGCGCCACGGTCGGCAGATCTAAGCGCCCTACGATCCACACCCCACCCCCGGCCTTCGGCCGGACCCTCCCCATCAAGGGGAGGGAGTTGTGCGGGTGGTGGGTCTTCTACGCGTCCCGCTGGAACGGGTAGAAGTCCGAGCCCAGGCCCATGATCCCGGTCAGGGCGTCCAGCGCCGCGCGGCTTTCATCGACCAGGGCGGGATCGCCGAGATCTTCGGGGCGCATCTCTTCGCGATAGTGCCGCTCGGCCCAGTCCGACAGGCGGGTGTGAAGGTCGTCCTCGAGCCAGGCGCCGGGATGGACGGCCTTGCGCTGATCTTCGTCGAGCACGACCCGAAGCCTCAGGCAGGCCGGCCCGCCGCCATTGCGCATGGACTGGCGCACGCCGGCGTATTTCACCTCGCCGATCGGCGCGTTCGAAGCAGTCATGCGCTCGCAATAGGCGCGCGTGCTCGCCGTCTCCCCGGTCTCCTGCGGGGCGAGCAGGACCTGGCGGCCCTTGTCCGGCCAGATCAGGAGCTGGGAGTTGAAGATGTAGGACGTGATCGCGTCGCCGATCGGCACCTCGTCGGCGGGCACCATGACGAAGACCGGTTCGAACAGCCCGTCCGCAGCCCGGCGGATAGCCTCGAGCGCGGCGTCGGTGTCCTCGAACGCCAGCTCGTGGAAGAACAGGACCGGCCCGGTGCCCACGCACACCACGTCGTTATGAAACGCGCCCGCGTCGATCGCCGCGCGCGACTGGCGGATGAAAACCGTGCGCTCCGGGTCGAGCCCGTGCCGGCGCGCGATCGCTTCGGACGCCTGTTTCGTCTGACGGGCCGGGAACTTACCGGTCCAGTCCTCGAACGCGTCGCGGCCGTAGACGAACAGCTCCACACCCTTCGAGCCGTGATCGGCGCAGAGCCGGACATGGTTCGCTGCCCCCTCGTCGGCGAAGCTCGACTGATGGGGCAGCTCATGGTGGATCGCGAAACGCTCGCGGTCGGGAAAGATCCGTTCAAGCGCACGGTGCGTCTGGAAGCCCTCGATCGAGCGGTGCAGCGCGGTGATGAGATTGGCGGGCGTGAAGTGCACCCGGCCGTCTTCGGTGTCCGCGCCCGGGCTGACCGTGGCGGCGTTCGCCGCCCACATCGAGCTCGCCGAGAGCATGTTCAGCGCCAGCGCGGGTTCGGCCTTATAGGCGCGCTCCCACACCTCGCCGTCGGTGCGGCCGGTGAAGCCAAGCGCCTTCAGCCCCTGCACGTAAGGCCGCTCCTGAGGCGGCAGCAGGCCTTGGGCGAGGCCCGCATCGGCGAGCGCCTTGGCCTTGTTCAGCCCTTCGAGTACGGCCGCGCGCGGGGCTGCGACCGAGCCCTGGTTCTTCGCGCTCGCCAGATTGCCCGGCGCGAGGCCGCCATAATTGTGGGTCGGTCCGACGAGCCCGTCGAAATTGGCTTCCACAGCGCTCATCAATCCAGCCCTTTCACCGCCATGCGCTCAGCCTTCGGGCTGGCCTGCGTCGCCACCGGATAGGCGCAGTAATCCGCCGCATAGTACGCGCTGGGGCGAAGATTGCCCGACTGGCCCGGCCCGCCGAACGGCATGGTCAAGGCCGCCCCTGTAGTGGGCCGGTTGCGGTTCACGATGCCCGCGCGCGATCCCGCCCAGAAGCGCTTCCACAGATCGTCGTCGTCGCTGACCAGCCCCGCCGACAGCCCGTAGGCGGTATCGTTGGCGAGCCTCAGCGCAGCGTCGAAATCGGACGCGCGGCGCACCTGAAGCAGCGGCCCGAACACCTCTTCGTCCGGGGTGTCGACGCCCTCGACGTCGATCAGGCCGGGGCTGACGAAGGCTTCGCCCGCGTCATG
The DNA here is from genome assembly GCA_040112665.1 of Oceanicaulis sp. Lineage (NCBI taxonomy): Bacteria > Pseudomonadati > Pseudomonadota > Alphaproteobacteria > Maricaulales > Maricaulaceae > Oceanicaulis > Oceanicaulis sp. The sequence goes on from CP157796.1 coordinate 2,862,700, forward strand.
ACGCGCCGCGGCGACGATCGCCTTCGCGCCGCGCTTCAGAAGATCGTCCTGCGCGGACAGCACGCCGCGCGCGGCGTGCGCGCTGATCAGCGGCCCCATGAAAGGTTCGGGATCGCTGGTGTAGGGGCCGATCGGCAGTTTCGGAATCGCCGCAGCGATCGCCTCGATCACCGCATCGCCCGCCTCGCCCGCCGGAACGATCAGCCGCCGCGCGCAGGAGCAGCGCTGACCGGCGGTGATATAACTCGACAGCACCGCAATGCGGGCCGCCGCTTCGGCGTCCTCGGCGTCCCAGACCACCAGCGGATTATTGCCGCCCATCTCCAGCGCGAGCTGCACGCCGGTGCGGCCGGCGAACATCTTGTGGATCATCGATCCGGTGTTCCAGCTGCCGGTGAACAGCACGCCGTCGAGTTCGGGATCGCCGAGCGCCGCCGCGCCCGTCTCGCGCGCGCCCTGAACGAGATTGAGCACGCCTTCAGGCAGGCCCGCCTCTTCCCACAGCTTCACCATCAGCTCGCCGACCGCCGGGGTCAGCTCGGAGGGTTTGAACACGATCGTATTGCCCGCCAGCAGCGCCGGGATGACGTGCCCGTTGGGCAGATGGCCGGGGAAGTTGTACGGGCCGAGCACGAACATCACGCCCAGCGGCTTGTGGTCGAGCACCTGCTCGCCGAACTCGGTCTCGGTATGGGTGCGTCCGGTGCGGTCTTCATAGGCCTTGATCGAGACGCCGACCTTGGCCGCCATCGCGCCCGCCTCGCCCTTGGCCTCCCAGAGCGGCTTGCCGGTCTCGCGCGCGATCAGAAGGCCGATCTCGTCCTGGCGCGCCTTGACCAGCTCGCCGTATTTTTCAGCCACCGCCCGGCGCGTCTCGAACCCTGCGAGCGCCCAGTCCGCGAAAGCGCTGCGCGCCGCGTCGAACGCCGCGCGGACATCGTCCGGGCCGGCGGCGGCGCCCTGCCAGACCGTCTCGCCGGTCGCGGGATCGTGAGAGGAGAACGGGGCGAGCGCGCCGGCGCGCCAGGCGCCGCCGATAAAGGCCGAATGGGTCATGGGGTCTAGTCCCTGGTCCAGATCCGGACGGTCTGGCCGGTCGTCACGTCGAGCGCGCGCCGGGCCTCTTCGTCGAGCGCCGCCGCGCCGTCCGCGCCGAGGCCGACCTCGGCGTGCACGCAGCGATAGTCCGCGATCCGGTCATTGCTGACCAGCGCGCGGACGCGCTCGCCCTGCGGCGCGCCGGCGACCGTCATCAGCCGGCTGTCGCGCAGGGTGGCGACCTCGTCGGTCCCGCAGGAGACCAGCGGGCCGCCGTCGAAAATGTCCACATAGCGCTCATAGCGGAAGCCTTCCTGTTCGAGGAGCTTCAGCGCGCCCGCGCCATGGGGATGGGTCTTGCCGATCACCTCGCGCGCCGGTTTGGGCAGCAGGTCGAGATAGATGAGATGGCTCGGCATGAGGTCGAGGATGAACTGGTTGTCGGTCGCCGCGCTCAGCCGGTCGGCCTCCTCGAAGGTCATCCGGAAGAACGGCCGGGTGACATGCTCGAAGAAGATCGAGTCGCCGTGCTCGTCGACCACGCCGCGAAGCTCGGACAGGATCCGCTGGCCGAAGCGCTTGCGGTCGGCGGCGACCAGCATGTAGCGCGCCTGCGCCACCAGCCGCCCCGCCCCCGTGCCGCGCAGACCATCGCGCACGAACAGCGAGCCCACTTCGGTGGAGCCGGCGAAATCGTTGACCAGCAGCATGGCGTCCATGTCGAAGCGGCGATCGGCTTCCTTGCTGGCCTGGGCGAAGGTGAAGATCTTGAAGTCGAAATACGGCTTCTTCACCCCCACCATCGCCTTCACCGCGCTGGTGCCCAGCACCTTTCCGGTCTCGCTGTCCTCCAGCATCAGCTGGTAGGCGCAGTCGCTGGGATCGGTCAGCCGGCCGTCCCAGGCCTTCTCGGAACTGACGAGCTTTTCGTTCAGCGCCTCGTCTTCGAGCGCCAGCGAGGTGAAGCCCGGCCCGGCTGCGCGGGCCAGCTCCACGAACGCGTCATGATCGGCCGCACGGGCCGCACGCACCACCAGCATGACTGTCTCCTCAGGACGACGCGGCGAGCGCCCGGGCTTCGGCAGCGTCGAAACGACCCCGCGCGAAGGCCATGAGCATCACAGCGGACAGACGCGCGCGCTCGGCGAAGCTCGACAGCTTCGCGATCTCGCGGTCGGAATGAATATCGGCGCCGCGGACGCCCAGCGTGTCCACATTGGGACAGCCCGACGCCCACAGATTATTGCCCTCGCACACCCCGCCGGTGTCGTTCCAGCGGATGTCGAGCCCGATCGCCGCGCCCGCCTCGCGCGTCCATTCGAACATGCGCAGATTGGACGGGCTCATCGGCTTGGGCGGGCGGGTGAAGCCGCCATGCAGATCGGCGGTGATCCCGTCGCGGGCGTTCACCTCGGCGACGATCTTTTCGATCTCCGCCTTGGCCCAGGCCGCGTCGTCCTCGGTCTTCACCCGGCAATTGAACCGGCAAATCCCCAGATCGGGCACCACGTTAGGCGCGCCCCCGCCGTCGATGCGCGAGACGTTGAAGGTCACGTGCTCGCGCCGGCCGTTGAGATCATCGAGCCTGCGGGCGAACTCGGCGGCGGCCACGATCGCATTGCGGCCCAGATGATGCTCGCGGCCCGCATGGGCGGCGCGGCCGCGGCAGCGCAGCGCGAAATTGCCCGAGCCCTTGCGCGCGCCGGCGAGCGAGCCGTCCGCCAGCGCCGGCTCGTAGGTCATGCCGACATGGGCTCTCGAGCCGAGTTCGGCGAGCACCGGGCCCGAGCCCAGAGAGCCGATCTCCTCGTCAGGGCTGACCAGCACGGTCCAGCCGACGCGGTCCTTCCACGGGCTGCGCTCCAGCGCGAGCAGGCCGTGCAGCATGACCAGAAGCCCGCCCTTCATGTCCGCCACGCCCGGCCCGTTGATCGTGTCCGCGTCGGTGAGCCGCCAGTCCTCGAACCCGCAGCCCTTGGGAAACACGGTGTCGTGGTGACCGGTCAGCACGATCTGCACCGGCGCGTCAGGGCGCATCACCGCCTTCATGGACGGGGTGTAGGCAACCTCGCTCACCTCGCCGTCGAGCTCGACGGTGGTGGAGGGCTGAAGCTCGACCGCCTCGATCGCCGCGCCGGTCTCGGCGAAAGCCTCGCCCAGCGTGGCGCGCATGGTCTCGAGCCCGTCAGCGTTACGGCTGCCAGAATTGATCAAAGACCAGGCCTTCACCTGATCGATCATGTGGTCGGCGCGGCCGTCCACCCAGTCCAGTATCGTCTTTTCCTGTTCGTCCAGCGCGAGCGCGGTCATGCAGGGTCCTCAGGCTTCGGCCAGGGCTTGTTCGAAGTCGGCGATCAGATCCTCGGGGTTCTCGATGCCGATCGAGACCCGGACAAGGCCCGGCGTGAAGCCCAGCCGCTCCTGAAGCTCGGCGTCCACTGCGGCGTGGGTCGTCGATCCCGGATGGCAGATCAGCGATTCCGTACCGCCGAGGCTGACCGCGAGCTTGATCACCTTAAGGGCATTGAGCATGCGGAACGCCGCCGCCTGGCCGCCCTTGACGTCGAAGGCGAAGGTCGAGCCGTAGGCGTTCTCGCCGGACTGGCGGTGATGGACCTCGTAATCCCGGCTGCCCGGCTCGAGGAAGCCCAGATAGCGGACTTTCTCCACTTTCGGGTGCTCGGCGAGATATTCCGCGACGACGCGCGCGCCCTCGAAGGCGGCGGTCATGCGAAGCTTCACGGTCTCCAGCGACCGGGCCAGCATCCAGCACGTGTTGGGGTCGAGATTGGTGCCGATGCCCGAGCGCAGCTTGCGCACCGGCTTCATCATCGCGCTCGAACCCATGGCCGCGCCGCCTATCAGGTCGGAGTGCCCGCCGATATATTTGGTGAGCGAGTAGACCACGATGTCGCCGCCCTGGCTGAGCGGAGTCTGGCCGATCGGGCCCAGAATGGTGTTGTCCACCACCACCGGCGGGCGATGGCCCTGCTTCTCACCGATCTCGTCGGCGAGCTTTTTCATCAGGTGCAGGTCGACGACCTCGTTGGTCGGGTTGGTCGGCGTCTCGCAATAGATCACGCCGATCCGGCCGAGCTTCATCGCCGCCTCGACCGCCTCGCGGATCTCGGACTCGCTGGCGCCGGCGAAGAAGTCCGCGCTCTTGATGCCGTATTGCGGCAGAATCGCGCGGATCAGCGTCTCGGTGCCGCCATAAAGCGGGGTGGACTGAAGCACCACGTCGCCCGAATGGGCGTGCGCCATGATCACCGTGGAGATCGCGCTCATCCCCGAGGAGAAGACCAGCGCGTCTTCCGCGCCGTCGAACAGGGTGAGCCGGTCTTCCAGCACCTCCATGTTCGGGTTGTTGAAGCGCGAATAAAGAAGGCCCGCCTGCTCGGGATCGCCGGCCTGCGCCCGGCCGCCCATCACCCGGAAGAAGGCGGCGCCCTCCTCGGCGGTGGCGAAGGCGAAGGTGGAGGTCTGGAAGATCGGCGGCTTGATCGAACCTTCCGACAGCTTGGCGTCGAAGCCGTAGCTCATCATGAGCGTTTCGGGGCTCAGGGCCCGCTCGCCGAGGGCGCGCTTGCGATAGGGCGTGTCGGGCTTGCTCATGATCGCGATCCTTCAATGACGAAAGCGCGGCGGCCGGTGAAGACCCCGCGGAAATTGGGAACACGGGCTTCTTGCTCCGCCCGCAAGCCGGGGTCAACCCGGCCGCCGGACCGCGCGCAGGGCGGCGGCGGCAAAGAAAACGGCCCGGCGCTTTCGCACCGGGCCGCCTTCATTCGTCGATGTGTCGACCGACCTTAGCGAAGGTCGATGTTCACTTCCGCACGACGGTTGAGCGGCTCGCGCACACCGTCCGGCGTCTCGACCTGCGGACGGCTTTCACCGAACGCGTTGAGGTCGATGGCCGAGGCGGGAACGCCGAGGCGCACCATCTCGTCGCGGACCGCGCGGGCGCGGCGCTCGGACAGACCCACGTTGTAGGACGCGGGGCCCGAACGGTCGGCGTGACCGGCGATCTGGACCGAAGCCACGCCGCAGGAGCGAGCCTGGTTCACAGCCGCGTTGATCGCGTTTTCCGCCTGGTCGGTCAGGTTCGAGCGATCCCACTCGAAGTAGACCACGAAGCCGATGTCTTCGCACTCAGGCGCCGGCGGAGGCGGCGGCGGAGGCGGAGGCGGCGGGGGCGGCGGGGGCGGCGGAGGCGGCGGCGGGGGCGGCGGCGGAGGCGGCGGAGCCGCGAACATGTACCGCAGGCCCAGCCAGGCCTCGTGGTGGCCCATGCTGTCCACGTCCAGGTTCGGATCGTAGTTGGTTTCCGAAACGCGGAACCAGCGATACTCGGTGTCGAGGATCAGGTTCTGCGTGAGGTTCCAGCCGACGCCCGCGAACAGCTGATACGCCAGAGCGTTGTCGCTGTCGTCGATGTCGCGCCAGCGCGGATCGGCGGTCCCGGTGTTCGGGATCGGGCGGCTGCCCGTGTTCCAGCCGGCGGCCGAGATGCTGGATTCGACCCAGCCGATGCCGGCGCCGACATAGGGAGTGAACCAGGAGCTGTAATTTTCGAAGTCGTAGATCAGGTTCAGCATGCCCGACCACTGCTGGAAGTCGGAGTAGCTGTCTTCGAAATTACCAACCGCGCCGGTGTCGGTGTAGCGGTGAGCGAGTTCGCCTTCCATACGCCAGTTGCTCGGCCATTCGTAGCCGATGGCGAGACGTTCGCGCAGGTCCGCTTCACCCTGGATTTCACCATTCAGAGCGCCGGAGACATCGGTGTCGCCGGGCGCGCCATAGCCGAGAGCGCCGCTGAGGTACCAACCCTCGTCCGCGACCGCCATGGACGGCGCGGCGAGAAAGGCCCCGACGGCGGCGGCCGTGAGAAGCCGTTTCTTCATTCCTAATCCCCCTCCGGGCGTACGCCCTTCGTGTGAGCAATTAATGGACGCCTTGGTTCAGGCGGTGTCTTCGCCGGACACGACGTTCCAAACGCAGGATTACCCGATTTGATCCAGCGGCGCCACATGCGGCGGACCGGAACGGAGGCCCTACCCCCCCAAAACACCACGTTTTATCAGGGTTAACAGGTGGTTTTGATCGTAACCGAGGCGTTCCTGCAACACCTGTGACGTGTGCTCGGCCAGACGCGGCGGCGCGGTCCGGTATTCCGGCGGCGTCGCCGACAATCGCATGGGGTTGGCCACAAGCGGCGCCTCCCCTGCACCCGTCATCGGCAGGGAGAAGGACAGCCCCCGCGCGCGCGCCTGGGGATGATCGAACACCTCGCCGACGGTCTGGATCGGCCCGCACGGCACCCCGGCGGCGTCGAGCGCGGCGGTCACGTCCGCGCTGTCGCGCTCTGACAGGATCAGCACGATCTCGGCGACCAGCACCTCGCGATTGCGGACCCGGTCGGCGTTTTTCTGAAAGCGCGGATCGGACGCCCAGTCCGGCCGGCCCAGGGCCGACGCGAAGGCGGCGAACTGCCGGTCGTTGCCGACGGCCACCGCGATGCGCCCGTCGCGGGTGGGAAAATCCTGATACGGCACGATGTTGGGGTGGGCGTTGCCGCCGCGCCGCGGCGTCCGGCCGCTGACCAGATAGTTCGACGCCTGGTTGGCCAGCATCGCCGCCTGAACGTCGAACAGCGCCATGTCGATGTATTGACCGCCCATGCCGCGATCGCGCGCGATGAGCGCGGCCATCACCGCACCGGCCGCATAGACGCCGGTGAACAAATCCACCGCCGGCACGCCGACCTTCATCGGCCTTTCCTCTTCGGGCGCGTCCTCGCCGGTCACGCTCATCAGACCGCCCATGGCCTGAATGAGAAAGTCGTAGCCGGGCCGGTCCTTCAGCGGGCCGGTCTGGCCGAAACCGGTGATCGAGCAGTAGATCAGATCAGGTTTGAGCGCCTTGAGGCTGTCATAGTCGAGCCCGTACTTCTTCAGCCCGCCCGCCTTGAAATTCTCCACCACCACGTCGCTCTGGGCGGCGAGCTTGCGCAGGATCTCGCGGCCTTCTTCGGTGCGCATGTCGACCGCGATCGAGCGCTTGTTGCGGTTCGCGCACAGATAATAGGCCGCGTCCGCGTCCTCGCCGTCCTCGCCCCTTAGGAAAGGCGGGCCCCAGCCGCGCGTGTCGTCGCCGCCGTCAGGGTTCTCCACCTTGATCACCTCCGCGCCGAGATCGGCGAGGATCTGGGTGCACCACGGCCCGGCGAGCACGCGGGACAGGTCGAGCACCTTGATATGCGACAGCGGGCCTTCGCTCATCGGCCGGGCCTTTCTTTAAAGTCTGAGAATTCCGGTTTCGCCTAAACCCCGGCGCGGCGGCGCGCAAGCGCTCCGGCCTTGCCGCGGATCGCCCGCACGATAGCCTGCAGCCCATGCCGCTCCCCGATTCCCGCACCGGCCCGCGCCCCGCGCTCGACGCCGCCCGCTCGGCCATGGCCGACGTGTTCGGCTTTCACAGCTTCCGGCCCGGCCAGGCCGAGATCGTCGACGCCGTGCTGGCCGGCCGCGACGTGCTGGCCGTCATGCCCACAGGGCGCGGCAAGTCGCTGTGCTATCAGCTGCCCGCGATCGTGCGCGGCGGGCTGACCCTGGTGGTCTCCCCCCTCATCGCGCTGATGCGCGACCAGGTCACGGCCCTGCAGCAGAACGGGGTGGAGGCGGGCAGCCTCACCAGCGCCGATCCGCCAGAAGCGCGCGAACGGGTCTGGGACGCGCTCGACGACGGGCGCTTGCGGCTTTTATACGTGAGCCCCGAACGCCTCGCCGTGCCCGGCTTCGCCGAGCGGCTCTCACGCGCCGGCCTGACCATGATCGCGGTCGACGAAGCCCATTGCGTCAGCCAGTGGGGCCATGACTTCCGCCCCGACTATCTGCGCATCCGCGAGCTGGCCGACGCGGCCGGTTCGCCGCAGATCGCCGCCTTCACCGCCACCGCCGACGCCGCCGCCCGGCGCGACATCGCCGCCAGGCTGTTTGCGCGCACGCCCGAAGAATTCGTCGCAGGCTTCGACCGTCCGAACCTGCATCTGGCGTGCGGAGCGCGGCGGTCGGGGTTTTCCCAGATCGCCGCCTTCGTCAAAGCCCGGCCCGAGCGCTCGGGCATCGTCTACTGCGCCAGCCGCAAGGCCTGCGAGGAGTACGCCGAGAAGCTGCGCGCCCAGGACGTCGACGCACTCGCCTATCACGCCGGGCTCGACCCCGAGACGCGCGCCTTCCGCCAGGACGAATTCACCCGCCGCGACGGGGTGGTGATGTGCGCCACCGTCGCCTTCGGCATGGGCGTGGACAAGCCCGACGTTCGCTTCGTGGTCCACGCCGCCCTGCCCAAGTCGATGGAGGCCTATTACCAGGAGATCGGCCGGGCGGGCCGCGACGGCGAGCCGTCAGACACGCTCATGCTCTGGTCGCTCGCCGACGCCGCGCTGCGCCGCCGCCAGATCGCCGAAAGCGAGGCGGACGAGGATCGAAAGCGCATGGAGCTCAGGCGCCTGGGCGCGCTCATCGCCTATTGCGAGGCGCCCGCCTGCCGAAGGCAGACCCTTCTGTCGTACTTCGGCGAAACCGCCGAGCCCTGCGGCAATTGCGATCTGTGCGACGATCCGCCTGCGCGCATCGACGGCGCGGTGCTGGCCCAGAAGGCGATGAGCGCGATCGCGCGCACCGGCCAGCGCTTCGGCATGGAGCATCTGATCGCGGTTCTGCGCGGTCAGGACACAGAGAAGATTCGCGCGCGCGGCCATGACGCGCTGCCCACCTACGGGGTCGGCGCGGACCTTTCGGTCGAGCAATGGCGCAGCGTCTTCCGCCAGCTCTTCGCCCACGGCGCCATCGACCAGCCCATAGACGGGCACGGCGAATGGGTGATCACCGAGGCGGGTAAGGAGATCCTGTTCGGCAAACGCCCCATCGAGCTGCGCCCGCCCGAAGAGGCCCGCGGCGCCCGCGCCGCTTCCGCACGCCCGGTCTCGAGCGCCGCGGACGGGCTCGAAAGCGAGCGCGACAAGGCGCTCTACCAGGCCCTCAGATCCCTGCGCCTCGACCTCGCCAAGGAGGCGGGCAAACCCGCCTACACCGTGTTCGGCGACCGCACCCTGGTCGAACTCGCCACAAAACGCCCCGCAACGCTCGATGAGATGAGCCGCTGCTTCGGCGTCGGCGCGAGAAAGCTCGAGCGCTACGGCGAAGCGTTTCTGAAGGTGATCGCGGCGGAGGGGTGAGGCGAGCGCGCCGAATTCGACCGCGCAAGGGTCGAGCCGTTTCCCGGACGCTCGAAAGCGCTAGGCGCTAAACTATTGAAAGATTTGGTGAGCCGGCAGGGGTTCGAACCCTGGACCTACTGATTAAAAGTCAGTTGCTCTACCAGCTGAGCTACCGGCTCTCACCTGACGAAGCGCTGCGGGGCCTCGTCGAGAGGCGCGGAACCTAGTGTCAGCCGGACCGGGGGTCAAGCCGCCAGACCGCGCATGGCGGCAGCAAAGTGCAGCAGGCCCGGCGCGCTGTCCCGGCGCCGCCCGGCGTGCTAGTCTGAGGCCATGAAAACGCGCGCGTTCACACCCCTCTTCGCTCTGGCTTCGGCGGGGCTTTTTCTGACCGCCTGCGCGGGGACCGGCGACACGCTGGATCCTGAAGACGTCGCTGGCGACACGATCGGCCTGGCCCGGCAGAACCCCGACCAGTGGCGGCTTGAGACAGACGCGCCCACCGTACCCACCCCCTATGGCGGGGCGGGCGAAGCGTTGAGCTGCGCGGCAGCGGCGCGCGACATCGTCCGGCTCACCGTGCTTTTAGGTCCTGACGACGTCGCCGACCCGCCCGAGGGCGCGGACGGGGAGGACGAGGAAGAAAAGCGCGACCGGTTCGAGTTCGCCAGCGACCTGGCCGAGGATGCGCCGGACATGGCGGCGAACGCGGCGCGCGACGCGGTCGTGGGGCTCAACCCCGCCCGGCCGGTCGTGCGCTTTCTCTCCGGGGCAGGCGAGACCGAAGCCGAAGCCCGCCGCGCCTACGAACTCGCGCTCAAGCGCCGGGCCTGGCTGCGCGGTGCGTTCGACGCGAGCGGATGCGAGCACGCCGTGTTGCTGGACGCGGCCCAGGACGCCGGGCTCACAATCGCAGAGTGACGCTCCCGGCGGACGGTCCGGAACCAGCCCTCCGCTGGGCTCGTTACCGGGGTGATTTTCGCAGAAAAGGGAGCGCCCTTACATGAAACGCCTCCTCATCGCCGCCGTCTCCGCCGGCGCCCTCGCAGGTCCCGCCTTCGCGCAAAGCTCGGTCGGTGTTCAGGTCGACGAAGACGAGCTGATCCCGATGTATCTGGTTAGCTCTGAAGAGCTGTCTGGCGCGGACGTTTACTGGGCGGACGGCGAGAGCGCCGGCATCGTCACCGATTTCGACCGCGAGGACGGTGACGTGGTCAGCCTGCTCGTGCACGACCTGACCCGCACGGACTCGATCGTCGGCCGGTATCGCATCACCTCAGACGACATCGACGGCTACCGTCAGGAGGACCGCACGATCGTGCTCCGCCTCGAGGCGGACGACCTCGAATACTGATCGCCCCGATCAGACCTGTTTCAGGCGGCCCGCAGCGTCATCGCTGCGGGCCGTTTGCTTTTGCGGCGCCGGTCTCGGAACCTTGATTTTTCAAGCCGCGTTAATTCGCCACGACCGGCGAAACCGGGCGGCGGGACCGCCCCAGCTTCGCAGACGCCGGGCCGCGCCGAGGTTCGCCTCGACCGATCGATCAGACCTTTGAACGCGCCAACCGACGCGGGGGGAAGCCCCTTCCCGCAAATGGGCGAACTGCGCCCTATCGCATCAAGGAGCCGCTTATGAACAAGCTTCTCATGTCCGCCGCCGCCGCCGCCCTGATCGGGGCGCCCGCTTTCGCCCAGTCCGACCAGCAAGGCGCAGAAGACCGCCAGAACCAGCGCGCCGGGCAAAGCCAGCAGGACACACGTACTAACAACACGCGCGGCCAGCAGAACCAGGAACTCCAGCGCGCCGACGAGGCCGACTGGAACGCCGATCATGACTGGGCCGGCGCCGTGGTCTACAGCGAGGACGGCGAGACCGTCGGCACGGTCGCACGGGTTCGCGCCGGCTCGGGCCGTAACAGCGAGCCGAACGCCATCGTGGTGGACACCGAAGACCATCTCGGCGTCGGCATGCGCGAGATCGCCCTTTACGGCGACGGCGCGACGGTGATCACGGGCGAGGATTTGCCCCAGGGCTGGTCCTTCTCCAACGGCGCGGATCAGGCCGCGTCCGCCGAGAGCGGCTCCGAAGACGACGGAAACGAGCGCCGCTGGTGGAATTTCGGCCGCGGCGACGATGAGGAGACCGAACAGTCCGGCGGCGAGACCGCCTCGGACATGGACTCCCTCACCCTCATCACGGTGGACTACACCACCGAGGACATCGAGGACATGCCCGAATACGAGATGGTCTCCACCGAGCCCGCACGCTCCAGCGGCTGGCGGTCTGAGACCACCGACCGCGGCGGTCAGAGCGGCTCGCAAGACCGGACCGGCATGCAGGAGCGCCAGGGCGCGGACATGGGCTCGGACGTCGAAACCGACGTGGAGACCGAAACCTGGATGAGCGATGACGGCGAGACGGGCAGCCAGACCGGCCAGCGCGCCGACGCCCGTCAGGCCACGCAGAACGCCGCCTCCAACGCTCGCGACGCCGCCCAGGACACCGGCGAATTTGAAAGCGCCAACGGCGGCGAGATGGATGAGAACGTCTCGGACGGCTATGACCGCGAACCGCGCGCCGAACGCGGCTGGGAAGGCGATCAGAACGACACCGCCACCCGTCTGCAGCGCGGCGACGCCGAGGACGTGATCGAGGACGACGCCTGGACCGACACGCCCGACGAGTCCGAGCAGATGAACGCCGGGACGTCCGATATGGACCGTGCGAACCGCGGCGGTCAGGCCGGCGACGCGGCCGACGCCGATAACGGCGCCACGACGGCGCGGGACTCCCAGTCCGGCCAGACCTGGGCCAGCGGTCAGCGTGGTCAGACCGGTCAGAGCACCCGCATGAGCGAGGACTCCGCCCGCGCCGGCATGACCGGTCAGCAGCAGTCCGGCCAGCAGTCCGCGATGAGCGGCCAGTCCGACTGGTCAACCGACGACGACTGGGCCGGCCGCGACGCCTACGCTGCGGACGACACCCGCCTCGACCGGATCGAGCGCGTCCAGCGCGAAGAAGGCGAGGCTCTGCCCGTCGCCATCGTCATCCTCACCGAGGAGATGGGCCGCCGCCAGGTCGAACGCGGCGATCAGGAGTGGAGCTGGAACGAGGACTCCGGCCGCGTCGATCTCGGCTATGAAGACGGCGACGCGTTCGAGACCGACAGCGAACTCTGGACCGAAGAGGACGAGACCGGCATGCAGACCGGCCTCGAGGACACGACGGCCGCCGCAACCGGTGAAACCGGCCGCAACTATGGCGAGGACACCGGGAACACCGACCAGTGGACCGACGATCACGCATGGGTCGACACCGACGTCTACTCGCGCACCGGCGAACGGATCGGCGACGTCGAGCGGGTCCGCGAAGGCGCGGGCCGGACGCCCGAGGCCATCGTGGTCGAAACCGGCGGCTTCCTCGACATCGGCGGACGCGAAGTCGAGCTCAACGGCTCGAACTGGCGGCTGACCGAGTATGAAGGCGAGGAAGTGCTTCAGGTCCGCTACGAGGAATCCGACATCGAGACCATGCGGGAGTTCAACGAGGCGAACGTCTCGGACTATCCGCTGAGCGATAATCCTTTTGAAGACGATCAGAGTGAACCGACCGAAGACGGTACGCGTTGATCTGATACGAACCCGAACTCGGGTCGGGGTTCCCCTTTGCATCGCCCCGGCCTAGGCGCAACGCATCCTCCCCTTGCACGCGCCCACGCTCGGCGCCGGCCGGAAGGCCGGCGCCGCTTTCTTTTTGGGGTTCGGTTCTCGTTTTTCCGGCTGACGGCGCTCGACGATCCTCACCCCACCCGTCAGGCTTCGCCTGACACCCTCCCCATCAAGGGGAGGGAGTTGCGTTGAGCTTTAAGCTCTGACGTTTCTGCAATCGCGACAGTTAACTCCCTCCCACTTTGTGGGGAGGGTGGGCCGGACCGCAGGTCCGGGTCGGGTGGGGGGGAGCGCCGGCGTCTGCAGATCTCGGCGTCTACGATCCTCACCCCACCCCCGGCCTTCGGCCGGACCCTCCCCATCAAGGGGAGGGAGTTGCGCCCTCACCCAGCCCCCTCGTCCCACTTCGACCGGAATTCCTTCCGGAACGCCTCGAACTCGCCTGCGGCGATCGCGGCGCGGATGCGGGCCATGAGGTGTTCGTAATAGGCCACGTTGTGCCAGCTCAGCAGCATCGAGCCGAGATATTCGCCGGCGCGGACGAGGTGGTGGATATAGGCCTTGGAATAGTCCCGGCTGGCCGGGCAATCGATCTCGGGCGCGAGCGGGTCGAGGTCCTCGGCGAAGCGCGCGTTTTTGAGGTTCACCGGGCCGTAATCGGACCAGGCCTGGCCGTGCCGGCCCGAGCGGGTGGGCATGACGCAGTCGAACATGTCCACGCCGCGCGCGACGCTTTCAACGAGATCGATCGGCTTGCCCACGCCCATCAGATAGCGCGGGCGGTCCTTGGGCAGGTGCGGGGTGGTGAAATCGAGCACCTGGCACATCGTCTCGAAGCCTTCGCCCACCGCGAGCCCGCCGATGGCGTAGCCGTCGTATCCGGTCTCGATCAGGCCTTCGGCGCTCTCTTGGCGCAGATCCTCGTGCACCGAGCCCTGAACGATGCCGAACAGGTTCTGGCCCTCGCGCTCGCCGAACGCGGCCCTGGAGCGCTCGCCCCAGCGCAGCGACAGGCGCATGGAGTTCGCCGCCTCGTCCCGAGTGCAGGGAAAATTCGTGCACTCGTCGAGCTGCATGGAGATGTCCGCGCCCAGAAGATCGGCCTGGATCTCGATCGAGCGCTCAGGCGTCAGCATGTGTTTCGACCCGTCGAGATGGCTTTTGAAGGCCACACCCTCCTCGGTCATCTTCCTGAGGCCCGCCAGCGACCACACCTGAAATCCGCCTGAGTCCGTCAGGATCGGCCCGTTCCAGCGCATGAAGGCGTGAAGCCCGCCCAGCCGCTTCACCCGCTCCGCGCCCGGGCGCAGCATCAGGTGATAGGTGTTGCCCAGGATGATGTCCGCGCCGGCCTCGCGCACCTGCTCGGGGTAGAGCGCCTTGACCGTCGCCGCGGTGCCCACCGGCATGAAGGCCGGGGTGCGGATGTCGCCGCGAGGAGTTTTCAACACCCCGGTGCGGGCGGCGCCGTCGACGGCGGCGATCTCGAAGGGGAAACTGGTCACGAACTGGCTTTCAGGCGGCGATAAAGCGGGAACGATGAGCTGGAAAGACGAAATCGACGCGCTGCGCAAGCGTCAGGCGCTGGCGCAAGGCATGGGCGGGCCTGAAAAGCTGGCCCGGCAGAAGGCGGCCGGACGGCTGAATGTGCGCGAGCGGATCGATCTTCTGCTCGACGGCGGCAGCTTCAGGGAGATCGGCTCGATCACCGGAACGCCGCATCACGGCGAGGACGGAACGCTTACCGGCTTCACCCCGGCGAACTGCCTGTTCGGGCGGGGTACGATCGAGGGCCGCCGGGTGGCTGTGGTCGCCGACGACTTCACCGTCCGCGGCGGCGCGGCGGACGCGGCGATCGTCGAAAAGCAGATCGAGGCCGAAAAGATGGCCGGCGAGCTGGGCCTGCCGCTGATCCGGCTGATCGAGGGCACGGGCGGGGGCGGCTCGGTCAAATCCATCCTGGACATGGGCGCGAGCTACGTGCCCTTCAATCCGGGCTGGGACCATGTGGTGAGCAATCTCTCCCGCGTGCCGGTGGTGAGCCTGGCGCTCGGCCCTGTGGCGGGGCTGGGCGCGGCGCGGGCGGTGTCGAGCCATTACTGCGTGATGGTCAAAGGCCTCTCGCAGATGTTCGTCGCCGGCCCGCCGGTCGTCGCCGGCATCGGCGAGCAGGTCACCAAGGAAGAGCTCGGCGGCGCGGACATCCAGCTCGCCGCAGGCGCCGCGGACGATGCCTACGAGACCGAAGCCGACGCCATGGCGGCGGCGAAATGGTTTCTGAGCTATCTGCCCGACCGGGCGGGAACCGCGCCGGCGCGCAAGGCCACGACCGACGATCCGAACCGGGGCGACGCGGCCTTGCGCGAGATCGTGCCGCGCGACAAGCGCTACGCCTACGACATGCGGAAGATCCTCGCCTCGGTCTTCGACGCAGGCAGCGTGTTCGAGATGGGCCGCGCGTTCGGCGCCAGCGTGATCACGGCTCTGGCCCGGCTCGACGGCTGGCCGGTGGCGGTGCTGGCGAGCAATCCGCAAGTTTATGGCGGGGGCTGGACGGCCGAAGCCGCACAGAAGATCACCCGCTTCGTCGATCTGGCGGAGACCTTCCGCCTGCCGGTGGTCCACCTCGTCGACGTGCCCGGCTTCGTGATCGGCACCCGCGCCGAGCGCGCAGGGACCATCCGGCACGGCGCGAAGGCGCTCAGCGCGATCTATCAGGCGAGCGTGCCCTGGTGCACCATCCTCATCCGCAAGGCCTACGGCGTGGCCGGCGCGGCGATGATGGACCATACCCGCTTTCGCTATCGCTACGCCTGGCCCAGCGGGGATTGGGGCTCCCTGCCGCTCGAAGGCGGGGTGGAGGCCGCGTTCAAGGCGCAGCTTGAAAAGGCGGACGATCCCGAGGCGATGAAGGCTCAGCTGTCAAAGGCGATGCGCGACCTCTCCTCGCCCTTCAAGACGGCCGAACGCTACTGGGTTGAGGAGATTATCGACCCCGCCGAGACGCGCACGCTTCTGACCGAATTCGCCAACATCGCCGCGCCGCTACGGACCGAAAGCGCGCCGGGCGTGCGGTATCGGCCCTAGCCTATTTGTGCGGCGTGTTCTCGGGCAAAGTGTGATCCATCGTCCGCGCGGGCTCCGCGCAGGCGCCGCCGACCGGGCGCGCGGGCACGCCGGCGACCGTGCAGCGCGCCGGCACCGGCTGCAGCACCACCGAGCCGGCCGCGATACGCGCTTCGTCGCCGACGGTGATGTTGCCGAGCACCTTGGCGCCCGCGCCGATCAGGACGCCGTTGCCGATCTTGGGATGGCGGTCGCCGTCTTCAGAGCCCGTGCCGCCCAGGGTGACTTCATGCAGGATGGAGACGTCGTCGCCGACCACGGCGGTCTCCCCGATCACCACCGAGGTCGCGTGGTCGATCATGATCCCCCGCCCGATCCGGGCGGCCGGATTGATGTCCACCCCGAAGCGCTCGCTCATCCGGCTTTGCAGGTGAAAGGCGAGCGACTCACGGTCGTTGCGGTACAGCCAGTGCGCCACGCGATAGCAGAGCAGCGCGTGGAAGCCCTTGAAATAGAGGAAGGGCTGGAGAAGCGAGCGCACCGCCGGGTCGCGCTCGTCGACGGCCAGCATGTCGGCGGCGGCCTGATCGGCGATCTCGGGATCGTCCTCGAACGCGGCGCGCGCGACGTCATGGACCTGCAGCGCGTCGAGCTGGGCGTCGGCCATCTTCTCGGCCACCCGGTGCGCGAGCGCGTCCTCGAAGGTTTCGTGGCGCAGGATCGCGGCGTTGATATAGCTCGCGAGCATCGGCTCGCCGGCGCTGGAGGACGCCGCATCGAAGCGCAGCCGCGACCAGACGGAGTCCCGGGCCGAGGCGCTCTGTAATTTGGTTTCGGCGAGCGTCATCGCGCCTCTCCCTTTGCGCCGTTCAGGATGGCCGCCGCAGGCGCAGGGTCAAGCGCGCCGGTGCGGGCCAGATGATCGGCGGTCGTCAGCATCACAATCGTGAACGCGTCCCTGATCTCGCCTGACATGGCCATGGCGAGCGCGGTTTGAAAGGGCGTCCGCCGCACGGTCATGTCCGCTTCGGCGCCGTCGCGGTCCGGCGCGCCTTCGCTCAGCGCCCAGGCGATATAGCCCTCGGCGCGTTCGTTGGTGACCGAATTTGACACGTCGAAGCTCGTCAGCTTCGCCCAATGCGCGGCGGTGTAGCCGGTCTCCTCGGCGAGTTCGCGCCTTGCGGTTTCGAGCGGGTCCTCGCCCAGCGGCCCGCCGCCCTCGGGCAATTCCCAGGAATGGGCGTCGAGCGCGAAGCGGTGCTGGCCGACCAGCAGCGTGTCGCCGTTCTCAAACAGCGGCAGCACGCCCACGGCGAGGTTTTTCGGCTCCATCACCCCGTAAAGCCCCGGCGCGCCGTCGGGCCGGATCACCTGGTACTCGCGCACGGAGATCCAGGGATTGTCGTAGGCGACGCGCTCGGACGTGATCGTCCAGGGTCCGCGCTTGGTGCTCATCAGCGCCCTCCGGTTCAGGCGGGTGCAGCCTCGTGGGTGACGCGCGGCCGGTCAAACCGGCTGAGCAGAACGAAGCCCGAGGGCGCGAACACCAGCGCCAGCACCGCCGAGCCCGCAACCCCGCCCGCCACGGCCGAGGCGAAGGGCAGCCAGAAGCTGTCGCCTTCGATCAGAAGCGGGAGGAACCCGCCCATCGTGGTCAGCGTGGTGGCCAGGATGTGCCGGGTCGCGTCCACCACCGTCTCCCGGATCGCCTCGGGATCGCCCGCCACAGACGCCGGATCGGCCCTCAGCGCGGACAGCACAACGATCGTGCCGTTGATCGACAGGCCCACCAGGCCAAGCGATCCGATGATGGCGTTGAACCCCAGAGGCGTTCCGAACATCCACACCCCGAACATGGCGAGCCCGGCGCTGAGAAAGCCCGAGACGAACACCACTCCGGCGTAGCGGAATGAATTGAAGGCCAGCACCACCGCCGCGATCATCAGGGTGAACAGCGGCAGGGCCGTGCTCATCAGGTCGGCCATGGCGTCGCCCTGGTTCTCCGCGTCCCCGCCCACCGCGATGCGGTAACCCGGCGGCGGGTCCTGACCGTCGGCGGCGCGGATCTCCTCAAAGCGGGCGAGCACCGGGGCGGGCAGCACGAACGGGTCGAGGAAGGCGTAGATCGGGTTCGCCCGCTCGCCGTCGATCCGTGTGATGAGCGCGGTCTCGGGCTGCAGCGTCACCGGGCCGAGCGCGCCGACCCCGACCGGCGCCGAACCGCTCATCGGCAGGGGCGTGCCGGCGATGAGATCGGGCGAGCCGCGGCGGGCGTCAGGCGCCACGACCCGCACCGGCAGGGCTTCGACGCCTTCGAGCACGGAGCCGCCGACCACGCCGTCGATCTCGGCGCGCAGCCGGCCGGCGAGGCCTGTCAGCGTCAGCCCCGCCGCGCTGGCGGACGCCTCGTCGGCCTCGAAGCGGACGACCGGCTCGCCGAGCTGCAGCTGGGCTTCGGTGTAGGTCACGCCAGGCACCTGGGAGAGCGCGCGGCGGATGTCCGCCCCCGCCTGATCGAGCACGGCGAGGTCGGGGCCGATCACCTGAAGCTCGATCGGGGCGGGCCTGGGCGGGCCCTGCTCGAACGGGATGGCGAGAAACTGCGCGTCGGGGAAGCGCTCGCGCGCAAGCCGCTGGAAGTCGGTGACGATGCGGCGGGTCGCTTCGGGGGACTCGGTGCGCACGAAGCCCTGCGCGAAGTTCGGCCGGCCCTGCGTGCCGCCGAGCATGTTGTAGTACACGCGCGGCCCGCTCTCGCCGATGAAGAAGACGACGTCCTCCACCCCCTCATAGCCGTAGAGAAGCTCGGTGGCGCCCTCCAGCCGGTCGATCGTGCGCTCGATCGCCGTGCCCGGCGGCAGGGTCACGCGCATCTGGAACATGTCGCGCTCTGTCGGCGGGAAGAATTGCGAGGGCAGCGTGGAGGCGGCGATGAAACCCGCGATGGGGAAGACCAGGCTCACCGCGATCCCGAGCACCGGCTGGGCGATGATCGCATCCAGCGCCTTTCGGTAGATCCAGGCGAGCGGCTTGGACCGCAGGCCGTCGTGCCAGAAGGGCGCTGCGCCCTCCTCCTCCCGCGTATCGTCGAACCAGGCCGCGAGCGCGAGGATCACCGTAAAGGCGAGCACGAAGGACGCGCTGACCGCGAAGATCACCGACACCCCGATCATCGAGACGAACTCGCCGGCCGATCCGGGCAGAAGCGCGATCGGGCCGAAGGCGAAGATGGTGGTCAGCGTGGACGCCAGAAGCGGTCCGAACAGGGTCCGGATCACCTTCTCCAGCGCGTCGAGCCGCGCCACGCCGCGCGACCTCAGAAGCTTGTAGTCGTCGACGACCACGATGGCGTTGTCGATCAGAAGCCCCAGCGAGACCACCAGGCCCGTGACCGACATCTGGTGCAGCGGCTCGTCGAACAGGTTGATGAGCACCATCACCAGAAGCACGGTCAGCGGCAGCGCCGATCCCACGATCAGCGCCGAGCGCCAGCCCATCATCAGGAACAGCACCGCGAAGACGATGAGCGCGGAGAAAAGGAGATTGAGCCCCAGCCCCGCCAGCCGGTCGATCACATAGCTCGACTGGTCGAAAATGATCTCGACCTCGACGCCCGGATTGGCTTCGGCGAACGCGGCGACGGCGGCCTGCGCGCGGGCGTCCCAGGCGTCGACCTGAAGTCCGGGTTCGAGGAAGGCGGCGACCATGATCACCGGCTCGGCGTTGCGCAGCGGCACCGCGCTTTGCGGGCGCGCGATGGTCCGCTCGATGGTGGCGATGTCGCCCAGGCGCAGGAAACCCGCCTCACCTTGGGCGATCGGGACCTCGCGCAACCGGTCGAGCGAATCGAACGCGCCGGCGACTTCCAGCGTCAGATCGAGCCGGTCGCCTGCGATCCGGCCCGCCGGCGTCTTGGCGTCCGACTGCGCGAGGATGGCGGCGACGTCCGCGGCGGTCAGCCCCAGCGCGGCCGCGCTTTCAGGATCGAGCACGACGCGGACTTCTTCCTGCGGGTCGCCGTAGACGTGGGTCTCTTCGGTGCCTGCGACGTTTCTCAGCCGATCCTCGAGATCGCGCGCGAGCCGGCTGAGCGCGCCGGAGCTGCCTTCCGCGCCCTCGGGCCAGTCCAGCGACACGATCAGCGTCGCCGCGCCCAGATAGACCTGCTCGACCTGCACAGGCAGCACGCCGTCGGGCAGGCGCGTTTCGGCCAGGGCGACCTGGTCGCGGATGAGCGTCCAGGCCTGCTCGACCTGATCAGCGGTGAGATCTTCGCGGACGGAGATGTCGATGAAACCGATATTGGCCCTTGAGGACGAATTGATCTCGTCGATCTCAACCAGTTCCAGAAGCGCCCGCTCGATCGGCTCGACCACCAGCGCCTCGACCCGCTCGGCGTCCGCGCCGGGATAGATCGCCACCACGTTGCCGTAGCGCTTGACGAGGGTGGGGTCCTCCTGCCGGCCGAGCACGCCCAGCGCGGCCACGCCGCTGACCACGATCAGGAACAGCGCGAGCAGGGTCAGCCGCGGATAGCGGTAAAAGATCGAGACCACCGCTCAGCCCTCGTTGATCGCGCGCACGGCCATGCCCGGCGCGACGCGATGGGTTCCGGTGGACAGAAAGCGTGCGCCCTCCTCCACCGCGCCGGCGAGATAGACCCGGTCTTGCTCGGAATGCAGGATCTCCACCGGGCGGGGCTCCAGCGCGTCGCCCTCGCCCAGCACGTAGATCGACCACAGGCCACGCCGGCCTTCGGCGAGCGCGTCGACCGGCGCCCAGAAGCCGCGCGCCTGAAGCGTTGTCGGCAGGATCAGCCGGGCGACCTCGCCGCTGCGCGCGGTCTCACCGGGCTCGATCTCGAACACGGCGGTCACCGAGCGGCCCTGCGGGTCGATCACGCCGGTGGCGGTGCGGAACACGGCCTGCACCTCGCGATCGCCGATCTCGACCCGGTAGGCGCGCCCCGGTTCGAGCCTTCGCGCCTCGGCTTCAGGCAGGCCCGCGCGCAGCTCCAGCATCCCGTCCTCCACCAGATGAAGCACCGGCGCGCCGGGCGCGGCGATCGCGCCTTCGTCTGCAAAGCGCGCGGTGACCACCCCGTCATAGGGCGCCTCGATCGTCGCCAGAGCGATCCGCACCTGAAGCGCAGCGGCGTCCGCCTCCGCAGCCGCAGCCTGCGAGCGCGCGGCGCGCGCCTCGGCGTCGGCTTCGTCGAGCCTTTGAGCGGAGACATGGCCCTGCTGCACCAGCCGCCTCTGGCGCGACAGCGTGGTCTCGGCGAGGGCGGCGCGCGACCGTGCAGCGTCCGTCTGCGCGCGGGCGGCGGCCAGCTGGGCTTCCAGCGTTCGCGTGTCGAGCCGGGCGAGGATGGCGCCAGCGGCGACCCGGTCGCCGGTGTCCGCTGCGATCTCGGCGATCCGGCCGCCGGCCTCGAACCCCAGCGCGCTCGACCGGCGCGGCTCGATCAGCGCGGGGAAGCGCGATTCGATCTCGGCGGCGTCTTCGAAGGTCGCGACATGGACCCGGACGGGCATCGGGTCGGCGTCCAGCGGCGCGCCGGGCCCGGCCTCGGCGCTGCGCAGCGTGCTGACCAGCACGATCACGATCGCCAGAGCGGTAGCGAGCCCGGCCACGCCGAGCCCGAATTTTCCGAATGAAATTATGCCTGTGCGCGCCATGATGGCCGCTCCCGCCCTGAATGACGGCATGCAAGATAGCGCAGCGAACGCCGTTCGCCTAGTAAACAGCGTTCACTTTTTCCGATTTTTTAGAAATCAGCCCCGGCGTCGAACGCGTCCAGCAGCTTCTTCGCGGCCAGACCCCGCATCACCATCTCGGCGTGAAAGCGGATCATCTCGTCGAGATTGAGATCGGGCCGTCCGGGTTTTTCTTCAGGAAAGCCCGGCAGGGTGACCGCCAGCATGGTCAGGCCGTGCGAGGCCGCCCAGACCGAATTCGCGGCGAGGCCCAGATCGACCTTGCGGAACCAGCCCGCCTCCATGGATTCCGCGATCATCTTGTGAAGATGCTCTCCGGCGGCGTAGGCGTAGCTGCCCTCCTCCACCCGCTCGTCGTCCGCGCAGCTGGCGAAGGCGAGCTTGTAATGGGAGGGTTGTTCCAGCCCCGTCTCGACATAGGCGCGCATGCACAGCGTGCACAGCTTGGGGCCTTCCTCGATCGTCGCGCAGACCGCCTGCATCCGGGCGAGCAGGCGCTCGTAGAAATGTTCGCGGATCTCGCGGAACAGCGCTTCCTTGGAGTCGAAATACTTGTAGAGGGCGGCCGGGGAGTAATCGATCCGCTCGGCGATGCGGCGCATGGACAGCCCCGCCTCGCCCTCCTCGGCGAAGATCGTCTCGGCGGCGTCGATGATCGAATCGCGCACCTTGCGGCGGCGGCGCTCGGCCGGGCTCAGCTCGTCGTCGGAGTGGGTTTCAGCGGCCATCCGCCCTCGCTCGCACGATCCTGTCGTCCCGCACTTGCGAAGACGCGACACAAGCTTCAGGTATACCGGCCTTGCGCGCAATCCGTCAAAACACGGACGGTCGCCCCGGAACTCGCCCCAGAACTCGGTCCAGGTCCCGCCTCATGCCCCACCGTCCCGACTTCCCCGCCCCGAACGAGCCGCTCGACGCCGCACGCCGCAGCGCGGAGACCCTCGATCTGCTCGCCCGCCGGCGTTCGACGCGGGCCAAGGACATGACCGGGCCCGGCCCCTCGGCGCAGGAGCTCGACACGCTGCTGACCATCGCCGCGCGCGTGCCCGATCACGGCAAGCTCTTCCCCTGGCGGTTCGTGGTCTTCGAGGGCGAAGCGCGCGCAAAATTCGGCGAGATCCTCGAAGCGCGGCTGCGCGAACTCGAACCCGAAGCCCCGCCCGAACGCTACGCGCTGGAGCGTGAGCGCTTCACCCGCGCGCCGGTCGTGATCGCGGTGATCAGCGACGTCGCGGAGAACCACAAGATCCCCGAATGGGAACAGGTGCTCAGCGCCGGCGCGGTCTGCCAGACCCTGCTCGTCGCCGCGAGCGCCATGGGCTACGCCAGCCAGTGGCTCACCGAATGGTACGCCTATGACCGGGAGACGAAGAAGGCCCTCGGCCTCGACCCCGGCGAACACGTCGCGGGCTTCATCTATCTCGGCACGGCCGCCGAGGCGCCGACCGAACGGCCCAGAAAAGCCCCCAGGGTGAGCCGCTGGGGCGGGTGATATCCCCGTTCCGACGAAAAACGCCCCGGTTGATGACCGGGGCGTTCTTTTCGATGACGTCAGGCGTCGTTCTGAAAGTGAATCCGACGCCGCTTATCCGCGGGATTTCTCGTCGGGTATCACCGTTCTGAGATGCAATTCGCGCAGCTGGCGCGCCTCGGGATAGGCCGGGGCGTTCATCATCAGGTCGCGGGCCTGCTGGTCCTTGGGGAACATCACGACCTCGCGCAGATTTTCCTCGCCCGCCAGCAGCATGACGATCCGGTCCACGCCCGGCGCGATGCCGCCGTGCGGCGGGGCGCCGTAGCGGAAGGCGTTGAGCATGCCGCCGAACGCCTCTTCGACGGTCTCGGCGCCATAGCCGGCGAACTCGAACGCCTTGAGCATCACGTCCGGACGGTGGTTCCGGATCGCGCCCGAACTCAGCTCCACGCCGTTGCAGACGATGTCGTACTGCCAGGCCTTGAGATCGAGCAGGGTCTCGTGGTCGTTCGCATCCAGCGCCATGAAGGCGTCGGGGTCCATTTGCGGCATCGAGAACGGGTTGTGGGAGAACTCGACCTTCCGGTTCTCCTCGTCCCACTCGTACATCGGAAAATCGACGATCCAGCAGAACTTGAAGACGTTTTCTTCGTAGAGTTCCAGCTCGCGGCCGACCCGGTTGCGGGCGGCGCCGGCGAACTGCACGAAGCTCTTGGGCTCGCCGGCCACGAAGAACACCGCGTCGCCGGGCTGAAGGCCCAGCTGGTTGCGGATCGCCTCGGTGCGCGCCTCGCCGATATTTTTCGCGATCGGGCCGGCGCCCTCGATCGCGCCGTTCTCCTCGCGCCAGAACACATAGCCCAGACCCGGCTGGCCTTCCTTCTGCGCCCAGGAATTCATCCGGTCGCAGAACGCGCGTGAGCCGCCTTTCGGCGCAGGGATCGCCCAGACCTCGACCTTGGGGTTCTTCTCGATCATCCCGGCGAAGACCTTGAAGCCCGAGCCGGCGAAATGCTCTGTCACCGCCTGCATTTCGATAGGGTTGCGCAGATCAGGCTTGTCCGAGCCGTACTTGCGCATGGCCTCGGCGTAGGGGATGCGCGGGAAGGCTTCGTCCGGAACGGTGCGGCCGGCGGCGAATTCGCGGAACACGCCCGCCAGCACAGGTTCGATCGCCTGGAAGACGTCTTCCTGGGTGACGAAGCTCATCTCCATGTCGAGCTGGTAGAACTCGCCCGGCGCGCGGTCGGCGCGGGCGTCCTCGTCGCGGAAGCACGGCGCGATCTGGAAATACTTGTCGAAGCCCGCGACCATGATCAGCTGCTTGAACTGCTGGGGCGCCTGGGGCAGCGCGTAGAACTTGCCCGGATGCAGCCGCGAGGGCACCAGGAAGTCGCGCGCGCCTTCAGGGCTGGACGCGGTCAGGATCGGGGTCTGGTATTCCAGAAAGCCCTGATCGACCATGCGCTTGCGAAGGCTGTCGATGATCTGCGCGCGCAGCACGATGCGCTTGTGAAGGCTCTCCCGGCGCAGGTCGACATAGCGGTGCTTCAGGCGCACCTCTTCAGACCAGTCCGGCTCGCCGAACACCGGCAGCGGCAGTTCCTCGGCGGCCGAATGGATGTGCAGATCGCTCACCCTGAGCTCCACCTCGCCGGTGGGCAGGTTCGCGTTCACCGTTTCGGCCGAACGCGCGACGACCTCGCCGGTCACCTGCACCACGCTTTCAACGCGCAGCTTTTCCAGCGTGGCGAAGCTCGGATTGCTCGGCTCCAGCACGCACTGGGTCAGGCCGTAATGGTCCCGAAGGTCCACGAAGAGCAGACCGCCATGGTCGCGCTTGCGGTGGATCCAGCCGGACAGCCGCGCAGTCGAGCCCACGTCGGGCTTGCGCAGCTGGCCGCACGTATGGGTGCGATAGGCGTGCATGGAAAGACGTCCGTTTCGATCTTGGCCTTGGCGACAGAGACGCGGAAAAGCAAGCAAACCGCCTTGCCTGTCAAGGCGGGGACGAAGCGCAGGGCCGCTTGCCATCGTTCGCGAACGCCCGAAATCTGCACGCCCATGCGCGCACACGTCTTTCATACCGGGTTCTGGGCGCTGGCCGGCGGCCTCGCCCTTCTCTGCCTGCCGGTGCTGGTTCTGCCCGGCCGGGGCCCGGCGGTCGCCGCGATCGGCCTGTTCGCGAGCCTCTTCCGGGGCTGGCTCGGCCTGTGCGGAGTTCGGGTCGAGTATCGCGGGCTCGAGCATCTGGAGGCCCTGGGCCCGGCGGTGTTCGCCGCCAAGCACCAGTCCTATGGCGACGGGCTCGTGCATCTGGCTCGTGACAAGGATCTCGCCTACGTGATCGGCGATCACATGCTGCGCTTTCCCATCGTGGGGCTGTATCTGAAAAAAGCCGAAGCGGTGGTCGTCGACGACGCGGCGGGCAAGCGCGCCTCCGGCGCGTTCGAGGCGGGCGTGGCGCGCCTGGCCGCCGACAGCCGCTCCGCGCTGATCTTTCCTGAAGCCGGCCTCACCCCGGTCGGCGGCGCCAAGCGCTTCCGCCGCGGCGTGTGGAAGCTCGCCAGCGACCTTCGCCGCCCCGTCGTGCCGGTGGCGACCAATCTGGGATGCTTCTGGCCCGAACAGGAATGGACGCTCCATCCCGGCACGGCGGTGGTGGAATTCCTCCCGCCGATGACGCCCGGCCAAGACCAGACCGGCTTCCGCCGCGCGCTTGAAGAGCGGGTGCAGTCGCGCACCCGGGACCTCGAAGCAGAGGCGCACCGCGCCAGGACTTCCCCCTCATGAAAAAGCCCGGCCTGCAGCTGATCATCCAGGACAACTGGGTGCGCTTTACTAAGCAAAGCCGCGGCGCCGACAAGCCTGTCCGGCCGCCCCGGCTGGACGGCCCCGCCCGCCTGCCCGAGCTGCCGCCCGCGGACGAAAAGGTCTGGCGTCACGACCGCTACGCCGTCGAGCCGGATCTGGACTTCCGGGAGGTCTGCCGCGCCGGACTGAAGCCCGAGCCTCTGAACCTCTACAAGACCGACGTGACCGTCCCGGCGCTGAAGAAAGACCGTGTCGAGATCAGCCTCAACGAGCCTGCGGCGGAAATACGCCAGACCCGCTGGCCGGACTACCTGCCCTCCCCGATCAAGGTGCTGGCGCCCGGCGAAATCTTCAGGCTGGACTGGAACATGCGCGCCCGCCGCTCGCTCGGCGGGAGCCATCGCGGCAGCTTTTTCGAGATGCACACGATCTTCATCACGCTCACCGCCGAACCCGACCCGCGCATGTTCGAAACCCGCGCGCCCGACACCCATGTCGACCTAAGACGCAGCGTCTACTGAGCGGCGACGGCCCCCGGATAGGTGAGCGTCCATCCACGGCGGCCATGTTCGGGACGCTCGCCTGATCAGCAGTGAGTGAGCACTCACTTTCGAGGTTTCCGCGGCACGATTTTCCTGCTGGGGCGCACAGAATGAGTGAGCGTTCACTCAATTCGGGCCATCAGGGCCGGGTGCGGCAGCGGCGCGGGGTCCCCAAAGTGGTCTGACGTCGGAAGCGCGCACGCCGGGTTAAGTGAGCGCTCACTCCGGCCTCTGGGTCGCATCAGCCATGGGACGAGAGGCCGTCATAAGCGAGGCTCTCCTCATGACGAGTCATCAAGAACGGGTCCCCCCTCGCCCATCAGGCCGTTGAAGCGGATCACCGCCACGCGCCGCGCCGGGATTTCGCGCAGGCTGGGTGTCCAAGCCGGAGCGCGGCGAGTCATCTAGGACGGATCCTGGTTGTCCAGGCCGGAGCTCTGCGAGTCATCTATCTGTGCGCTCACTCATCAGCCGCCGATCCCGCAGCGACCCGGGCCGGAAATGCTGCGCATCAGGGGTGCTTTAGCCCGCCCTTCTCGGCGGCGGATCCGGCGGTGCTCCCAGCCGCGACGGCACCATGCACAAGCGCAGGAACCTCACGTCTCGGCGTCGAAACCGGTCGGCTCTAAGGTGGTGCTCTAAGGCCGTGCACCGAGAACGAGAGGCGCCACGCCAATGTGAGTGAGCACTCACTCATACTTGACAGCCCGAGATCCTACAGATAGAACCCACTCATGAGTGAGTGCTCACTCACCTTCTGCAGCGTCGGCGCTGTCGATCTGAGACGACGCGGCGCAGACAATGACTGAGTGAGCGCTCACTAACATACGCCGACATCGGATTTGGCGATCTGAGACGATGTGGCATGAGCACCTAGTGAGTGAGCGCTCACTGACTCACTGCAGCGTCGGCGCTGCCGATCTGAGACGACGCGGCGCGGGCGATGACTGAGTGAGCGCTCACTGACTTACGCGGACATCGGATCTGGCGATCTGAGACGATGCGGCGCGAGCCCAGTGAGTGAGCGCTCACTACGAACCATCGCGGCGACGGCTGGAGCCTCGCCGCACGGACGCGGGGTCCGGCCAAGCCCGGCCGGCCCGGCCAGGGAGACGAAGGCGATGAACGACGCACTGATCCAGAGCCTCGGCGAGAACGATCCCGGACGCGGCGTGACCGCGGTGGACGGCACGGCCAAGGCGCGCATCGAACGCGCGGCGCTGACCCTGTTCGCGCTTCACGGCGTGGACGCGGTGACCACGCGCAGCATCGCGGATTCCGCCAAGGTGAGCGAAGGGCTGATCTACCGTCATTTCAAGAACAAGGACGACCTCTCGCTCGCCCTGTTCGAGACCATCCACGCCCGGCTCCACAAGCTCGTGCGCGATGCGATCGAAGGCGCGAGCGGGTTCGAGGACGCGGTGCGCCGGGTCGTGGGCGCCTATTGCAAGGCCGCCGACGAGGACCGGGTGCTGTTTGAATATCACCTCACCCACATGTTCCGCTTCGGCAAGACCGACCGCCCCGGCCGGCCCGACCCGACCGCGCTGATCGCCGCCCGGATCGAAAAGGCGATGCGGGACGGCGACTGCCCGCAAGGCGACGCCGAGTTCAAGGCCGCCGTGGCGCTGGGCGTGGCGATCCAGCCCGCCGCCCACCGCATGGCCGGCCGCATCCATGACCGCATGACCGACCACGCCGAGGCGCTCGCACGCGCCGCGCTGGCCGCCCTCAAGCAAGGCTGAGACCGATGACCGATTTCACCTCGGACCGCATGAAGACCGAAACGCCGGAGACGCGCCCGATGGCCGCCACCAAGACCCAACGCCCCGACGCCGAGACGCTGATCCGGTCGAGCCTGTATGAAGTCGCCTACTGGGTGATCACCGTGATCGCCGCCCTCGCCTGCACGATCCTGGCGCTGGTTCCCGGCCGCCGGCTTCTGGGCTGGGGCCTTCAGATGTACGGCTCGGCCCAGGTCGCCGCGTTGAAATACGTCGCCGGGGTCCACATCCAGGTCCGAGGCCGCGAGCGCCTGCCCGCAGGCCCCGCCGTGATCGCGGCCAAGCATCAGAGCTGGGGGGACGGTTTCGTCATGCTCAGCGAGATCGCGCGGCTGGGCTTCGTCAGCGGCGACCATCTGCTGAAATTCCCGCTGGTCGGCCGGATCCTCAGGAAAGCCGGCGCGATCGTCCTGTCCAACCAGGGCGGCGAGGAGGCTCGCGCCCGGCTTCAGGAGGGCATCGACTCGATGCTGGAAGATCCGCGCGACCTGCTGATCTATCCCGAAGGCCATCTCTCCGCGCCCGGCGAGATGCACCGCTACCGCACCGGCGTCTGGCGGCTCTACGACGCGCTGCAGCGCCCCTGCACGCCGGTGGCGACCAGCCTGGGCCTCGCCTGGGACCGGCAGAGCTTCATCAAGCGCAAGGGCCGCGTAGTGGTGGAGTTCCTCGACCCGATCGAACCGGGCATGGACAAGGACGCCTTCATGGCCAAACTCGAATCCGTGATCGAGGCGCGCACCAACGCCCTCGTTGGGGAGGGCCTGTAAATGAGCCTCAAGCTCGCCGTCTCGCTGATGGGTCAGCGCCGCTACGCCCCGCTGTGGGCGGCGCAGACCTTCGGCGCCTTCAACGACAATCTCTTCCGCTGGAGCCTGGTCACCCTGGCCTCCTATCAGGGCCTGACCGTGTTCGGCCTGCCGCGCGAGGAGATGGCGCCGATCGCGGCGACCGTGTTCACCCTGCCGATCTTCCTGTTCTCCGCCGTCGCGGGCCAGGTCGCCGACCGCTACGACCGCACCAAGATCATGCGGGTGATGAAATTCGCCGAGATCTGGCTGATGGCGACCGCCGCGGCCGGCTTCCTGCTCGGCGAGCCGCTCTTCCTGTTGCTCGCCCTCTTCGCCATGGGCGTTCAGACCGCCTTCTTCATCCCCGCGCGCACCTCGGCCATGCCGACCTTGCTCGAGCCGCGCGAACTGGTCACCGCCAACGCCCTCATCTCGGGCGCGGTGAACGTGGCGATCCTCGCCGGCGCGATCGGCGGCACGCTGCTGATCGAGCCTGAATTCGGCCTCGAGATCATCTGCGGACTGCTCATCGTCTTCGCCGTGATCGGCTGGCTGTCGATCCGTCAGGGCGCGCCTGCCCCCGCCAGCAATCCCGAGCTTCGCGTGCGCTGGAACATCGTGGTGGAGACCGGCCGCCTGCTCGCCGTGCTGATGCGCCACGGCGCGGTGCTGCGCCCGGCGCTCGGCGTAGCCTGGTTCTGGACCCTGGCCGCTGCGGTCGTGACCGTGCTGCCGATCTTCGCGCGCGACGTTCTGGGCGGCGACCCGTCCGTGGTGGCGGTCTTCCAGCTGCTCTTCACCGTCGGCGCCGCGCTTGGCGCTGTGACCTGCGGGGTGCTGAACCGGGGCGGCGAAGGCCGGGTCTTCACCATCATCGGCGCGGCGGGCCTCTTGATCTTTTCGGTGTTCATCGCGGTGGCCACGCTCGACCGCACCGGCGGCGGAGCGCTTCAGGGCGCGGCCGGCTTCGTCGCCGATCCGGCGAACCATCTCATCATCGCCGCCCTCGTCGGCGCGGCCTTCTCCGGCGGACTGTTCCTGGTGCCGATGCAGGCCATGACCCAGCGCCGGGCGGACGTGGGCTTGCGCGGACGGCTGCTGGCGGCCAGCGGCATCCTCAACGGCGCGGGCGCGACGCTCGGCCCCTTCGTGATGGTGCTTCTGAGCCGGGCGGACCTGCCCATGCAGGGCGTGTTCGTCTTCGTCGGGCTGGGCTCGGGCCTTGTCGGTCTGATCGCCCTCGCCCGCTCGCTCGGCCGCAAGCCGGCGGCGGCGTGAAACCGGCTCTGTGCAAAGTCCGGGATTGGCGCTAGTACCGCAGCCCATGGAATGGATCGCCGACACCGAAGCCCTCGCCCATCTGTGCAAAGACCTCAGGAAGGCCGACTTTGTCGCGCTCGACACCGAGTTCATGCGCGAATCGACCTTCTGGCCGCAGCTCTGCCTGATCCAGGCGGCCGGCGGCGCGCGCGAGGCGCTGATCGATCCGCTGGCCGACGGGCTCGACCTCGCCCCGTTCTGGGACCTCCTGCGCGATGAAAGCGTGCTGAAGGTCTTCCACGCCTGCCGCCAGGATCTGGAGATCTTCTTCCACATGGGCGGCGAGCTCGTTCCCGCTCCGCTCTTCGACAGCCAGGTCGCCGCGATGGCGGTCGGACTGGGCGACTCGATCAGCTACGACAATCTGGTCCGCTCGCTGCTGGGCGAAAATCTGGACAAGGGCTCGCGCTTCACCGACTGGTCGCGCCGCCCGCTCAGCGACAAGCAGAAGACCTACGCGCTCGCCGACGTCACCTTCCTGCGCGATCTCTACCCGCTTCTGGCCGAGAAGCTGCGCGAGGCCGACCGCGAAGCCTGGCTCGCAGAAGAGATGCGCCTTCTGTCCGATCCCGCCACTTACCAAATGCATCCCGAGGACGCCTGGAAGCGGCTGAAGCTCAGGAAGACCAGCGCGAAATGGCTCGCCGGCCTGAAGGTCGCCGCCGAATGGCGTGAGCGCGAGGCGCAAACCCGCGACATTCCGAGAAACCGGATCATGAAGGATGACGGGCTCTACGAGCTCGCCCAGACCGGTCCGACCACCGCTGAAGACCTCGCTGGCATGCGCGCCGTGCCCAAGGGCTTCGAGCGCTCCAAGCCCGCCGAACGGCTGCTTTCGATGATGCGCGAGGCGATGGACGATCCCAAGGCGCATGCGCCGGAGATCGAGAAGACCGCGCCCCCGCCGGGCAATCTCGGCCCGGTGGTGGAGATGCTGAAGGTCTTCCTCAAGGTCGTCGCGGAGCAGGAAGGCGTGGCCGCCCGGCTCATCGCCACCGTGCCCGATCTTGAAAAGCTCGCCGCCGACGACAAGGCCGACATTCCAGCCCTCAAGGGCTGGCGCCGCGATGTGTTCGGCGCGAAGGCGCTCGAACTCAAGCGCGGCGAGATCGCCCTGGTGCTCGAAAACGGCCGCGTCGAGGCGGTCGAGCTGGAATAGCGCCCCGCCCCGCCCGGCCGCCTGCTTGCGCCATCGCCCCGAACCGGCTTGAAGTCTGGCCATGACCGACGTCGCCGATCTCGCCCGCCGCATCCCTGACGGCGACCGCGCCGCGCTGGCGCGCGCGATCACGCTGGTGGAATCCACAAGGCCCGATCACCAGGCTGAGGCGCGCGACCTGCTCACCGCGCTGATGGATCGGACAGGCGCCGCCTGGCGCATCGGGCTGACGGGCGTGCCGGGCGTGGGCAAATCCACCCTGATCGAAACCCTCGGCGGCCGTCTGACCGGGCAAGGCCGCAAGGTGGCGGTGCTGGCCGTCGATCCCTCGTCTTCGCGCTCGCGCGGCTCGATCCTGGGCGACAAGACGCGCATGGGCGCGCTGGCGGTCGATGAAAACGCCTTCATCCGCCCCTCCCCCAGCGCGGGCACGCTGGGCGGGGTGGCGCGAAAGACCCGCGAATCCATGCTGCTGTGCGAAGCAGCCGGCTATGACGTGGTGATCGTGGAGACCGTCGGGGTCGGTCAGTCCGAAACCGTGGTGGCCGACATGGTCGACGTGTTCGTGGCGCTGATGCTGCCCGGCGCGGGCGACGAGCTTCAGGGCATCAAGAAGGGCCTGCTCGAACTCGCCGAGATCCTGTTCGTGAACAAGGCCGACGGCGACAACGCCACGCGCGCCGGGCGCGCCGCGCGCGATCTGGAAGCCGCGCTGCACCTCTTCGCGCCCGTCAGCCCCCATTGGAGCCCGGCCGTGCTGACAGGCTCAGGCCTTTCCGGCGACGGCGTGGACGCGCTGTGGGAGGCCGTGAAGGCGCACCGCAAGGCGCTGGAGGCCGCAGGCGCGCTCGATCACAAGCGCAGCGGCCAGCAGGTGCGCTGGCTGTGGTCGATGGTGGACTCGCGCGTGCTCGAAACCTTCAAAGCCGATCCTGAGGTCAGGGCCGCCGCGCCGGAGCTCGAACGCGCCGTCGCCGAAGGCCGCCTGCCGGCGAGCGAAGCGGCGGAGCGATTGCTGAACGCGAACCGGCGCTGAACCGCAGAACCGGGCGCGAGCGCGGCCGCCGGGCCTTGATCTTGCGACCGCATAACGCCCCTATGTCACCAGACCCGAACGGCGGAGAGACGACATCATGGCCGAGACGAGCGTAGAGGCCCCGAAAAAGCCCTGGCTGCGGGTCCCGCACACCCTGGTGCTGATGGTCTTCATGATGGCCGCCGCGCTGGTGATGACATGGGTCCTGCCCGCGGGCAGCTTCCAGACCGAGCCCAACGAGGCCGGCCGGATGATGGTTGTGCCCGGCACCTACGCAGAGATCGAAGACGCGCCGACCCTGCCGGTCTGGCACCTCTTAAGCGTCGTGCCGCGGGCGATGGCGTCCGCGTCGGATGTGATCTTCTTCGTGTTCCTGATCGGCGGCGTGCTGGGCGTGGTGCGCTCGACCGGCGCCATCGACGCGGCGATCGGCGGCATGCTCGATCAGTTTCGCGACCGGCTCGGCCTGTTCGTGCTCGCCTCGATGTTCATGTTCGGCGTCTTCTCTGCAAGCTTCGGCATGGCGGCGGAATATCTCGCCTTCGTGGGCATGCTGGTGGCGCTGTGCGGCGCGTTGCGGCTCGATTCGATGACCGCGATCGGGATCATGGTGGTCGGCTACGGCGTGGGTTACGGGGTGTCCTTCATGAACCCGTTCACCGTCATGGTCGCCCAGGACATCGCCGGGCTTCAGCCCCTGTCAGGGCTGTGGTTCCGGCTTGTCATCGCCGTGCCGATCTTCGCGATCGGATTTCACCACGTCTACAGCTACGCCAAAAAGGTGAAGGCCGACCCGTCCAGGAGCCTGGTCGCCGACATCAGCGCCGCCCAGGCGCCCGCGCCGGAAACCTACCCGGCGATGACCTGGAAGCGCCGCCTCGTGCTTCTGTCCCTGGGTGCGACCATTGTCGTCCTGGTGCTCGGCGTGACGCTGCAGGGCTGGTGGCTGACCGAACTCGCCGCCGTGTTCCTCGGCCTCGCCCTGGCCGCGATCGTCTTCGGCCGGCTGAGGCTGGACGCGGCAGCGGAAAGCTTCATCGCCGGCGCCGCCCAGCTGACCGCCACGGCGCTGCTGGTCGGGTTCGCGCGGTCGATCTCGCTGATCCTTGAGGACGGCCAGGTGCTGCACACCATCGTGGACGCGCTGGCCGCCCCGCTCGGCGAGGTTCCCGCCGCGTTTTCCGCCGTGGGCATGTTCCTCCTGCAGTCCCTCCTCAATCTCTTCGTGCCCTCGGGCAGCGGGCAGGCCTTCGCGACCATGCCGATCATGGCGCCGATCGGCGATCTGGTCGGCGTCAGCCGCCAGGTCGCGGTGCTCGCCTACCAGTTCGGCGACGGCTTCTCGAACATGATCGTGCCGACCAACGCGGTGCTGATGGGGATACTCGGCCTCGCCGGCATCCCCTACGACCGCTGGTTCCGCTTCGTGCTGCCGCTGATGATCAAGCTCACCCTGGCCGCCTCGCTGGCGCTGATGGTGGCGGTGTGGATCGGGTATAGCTGACGCCGCGCGCGATCGCTGATCGGCGAACAAAGAAGGGGGCCTCGATCGAGGCCCCCTTTTCATGTCCAGATCCGACGACCGGGCCTCAGCCCGCCAGCGTCTTCGCCTGACCGACCCAATCGTCGCGCTTGATGCGGCCGCGTCCGGCGATCAGCGCGTCGTAGCGCTCGACATCCTTCTCGCTCCAGGACGCGATCTGCGAAAACGAGGTCACGCCCGCGCCGGAGAGCTTTTCCGCCGCCTTGGGGCCCAGCCCCCGGATGCGCGTCAGGTCGTCGCCGGGTTTCGCCTCGACCGCGCCGGGTCCGGCGCTGGTCTCGCCCTGCGGGCCGTCGGTGATCGGACCCGCGTCCGCGCCGGGGGCCTGCATCGGCGCGTTCATCGCCAGACCGCTCTTGGCGTCCGGCGCCGGAGAGGATTTCGCGTCCGGCGCCGGCGCGCCGGGGCCGCCGCTCTGCTCGCCCGCGAGCCCAGACGATTTGGGCGTGGCGTCGGCCGCCGGCGCCTGCTGGGGCGCGGAAGCGGCCAGCCGGTCCTTGGCGTCGTCGCGCTTTGCGTTCGTCTTCTTCGCCGCAGGCTTGGCCGCGGACTTGCTGGACGCGCCGCCGGCCGCCTTTGAGGCGGGCTTGGCCGCCGGCTTTTCGGCCTTGGGCCTGGACGGTTCGGATTTGGCGGCCGGTTTCGGCTCGGCTTTAGGCGCAGAGGACGCCGTCTCGCTTTCCTTCGCGTGGCCGGTCGCCATGCCGGTCTCGCTCGCCGGGCCGGAGCTTTCACCGGTGCGCGGCGTGCTCGCCGCAGCCGCAGCGCTCGAGCTACCGCCGAAGGCGGGGTTCGGCGCCGCCGTCGTCGAAGCGGCCGCGTCGTGGCGCGACTTAGCGCCGCCGTCGGGCGCGTGGTCGGAGCGGCCGCGGATCACCCAGCCGGCGATCACCCCGCCGGCGAAAGCGAGCAGAATGAGGATCCACATATGCCAGGTCAGCCAGAGCATGGCGTCATCCTTCTTCGGGTTGTTCGTCCTGTGAGAGCGCGCCGGGCGCCTCGCCGGTTCCCTCCGCCTCGCCCATGCCCGGGTCGACCGGCTCGAAGGGCACGACGTTGAAGCGCACCGCGCGCTCGGCGTCGGCCGGTCCGGCCTCCACCGTGAAGTCTTCTGCGGGGCGGCCGGCTTCGGCCATCGCCTCGACGATCGCGCGCGCCCGGTCGAGCGCCAGCGCCTCGCCGCCGTCCTCTTCGATGCGCACGCGCACTTCCAGCGGCCCGGTCGTGCAGGCCGCATAAGCCTCGCCCGCCCGCCGCAACGCAGGGCGCGCGCCCTGAGCCAGCGTATCGAGCCCCGGCGTGAACCCTATCGCGCGGCCGCCCAGCGCGGCGCGCACGGCGAGCTCGCACAGATCGGCGTCGGCGATCTCGGTGGCGAAGTCCTGGCCTTCGGTGCGCACGAGCGCGGCGATCTGGAACACGCCCGGCGCGGCGCTTTCAAACGCGGCCCTCACCGTCTCGACCGCCTGGGCGTTCGCCGCCCGGCCGGTCAGCGCCATGCGCTCGCCCTCGATCAGCACAGACCCCCATTCGAGTCGCGCCAGCTCTGCGAGCCCCAGGCGCACCGCAGCTTCCCAGCCCAGAGGCGCTGCGCCCGGTGCAAGCCGGATCTCGCTTTCCACAGCGTCTCCGAACAGGCGCTCGGCCTGCTGGACGACGCGGGTCGCGGCGTCGGAATCCGGCGCGAAGCCCGACAGGACGAGCCGTCCGCTCGAGAAGT
The DNA here is from genome assembly GCA_040112665.1 of Oceanicaulis sp. NCBI lineage: Bacteria > Pseudomonadati > Pseudomonadota > Alphaproteobacteria > Maricaulales > Maricaulaceae > Oceanicaulis > Oceanicaulis sp. The sequence goes on from CP157796.1 coordinate 2,898,597, forward strand.
CGGCGCGCAGGCCCAGCCGGGCGTCCATATTGGCGACCGTGGTCTGGTCGATCACACGCGTGATCCCGCCTGCGACCACGCCGCCCGCCCAGTCCGCCCGCTGCACCACGGCGAGCGCGCGGTCGCGCGCGGCCCGGTCGGGCGCCCGGCCGGTCACCGTGGCGACCTGTCCGTTCACGCGCACCTCGGCCCAGGCGTCGGCGCGGATTTCGTAAAGCGCCGCGTCGGCGCGGGACTGAAGCCGCTCTTCCAGCGATCCCGCAGACAGCGGGCTCGCATGGATCGCGAGCGCGGCGAGAAACACGAAAAGTCCAAACGCGATGAGCGCGGCCTGACGGCGGGGAGTGAGCATGAGTGAAATACCTGCGGCGCAAACTTTTCCCGACCATAACCAAGTCCGGGCCGGGCTTGAACGGTTTTCCCCCTAGAAGGTGAACGGCGCGGCGCCGCGGGCGTGCGGCTCGACCCGAAGCGAGCGGCGCAAGGGCGGAAACGCGCGTTCGGCGCATCCGGTCCGCTCGCAGAGCCGGCAGCTGAGCCCGACCGGGGTGTACTGATCGCCCGGATCGTAGACCAGCCGGTGCATCTCCTTCTCCTCGCAGCCCACCGCGACCGCGCTCATCGCAGCGCCGCCGTCGGGCAAGGCCCGGGTCACAGCGCGCGCGATGGAGACGAAGCGCGCCCCGTCGGTGAGTTCGAGCCCCTGCACGTGCACGCGCTCAGGCGCCCGGAACGCCTCAAACAGGCGCCAGCGCGCGCAGCCGCCGCCTGACCGGGCGAAGGCCAGCACCCCGCCGCCGAAGCGCTTGGTGATGTTGCCCGCCTGGTCGACCCGGATCATGAAGAAGGGCACGCCGCGCGCGCCGGGACGGTTCAGCGTGGTCAGCCGGTGGCAGACCTGTTCCCAGCTGACGTTGAAGCGCCGGCGCAGGGCGTCGATGTCGTAGCGGACGGTTTCGGCGGCCTCGTGGAAGGCCTTGTAGGGCATCAGGATCGCGGCCGCCGCGTAGTTCGACAGGCTCGCCTTGAACAGGGCGCGCGCATCCTCGCTCAGCCCTTCGGGCCCGCGCGATTCGTCGTTCAGAAGCTCGGCCAGTTCGAGATTGACGATCGCAGCGGCGATGTGGAACACGCGCGCCGCCGGCTCCAGCAAATCGCTTAAAAGCAGCTTGCGGGCGTGAAAGTCGAAGCGCCGGACCGCGCCGCCCATCACCTGGTCGTCATAGGTGCGCACCGCCGCGCCATGGGCCGATTTCAGGTGCTGGGTCATCGCCGCTTCGAGCGAATCGGCGTCCGGGAAGCCTGCGCGCAGGCGCTCCGCGGCGGCTTCCACGGCCGGGAAATGGTTCTGCGCGGCGTCCAGCGCGTCGCGCACCTCCTCGAGCGGTGACAGCGCCCCGCCCGCCCCGCCGCCTTCGGCCGCGCGCATGGCGAAGTCCGCCGCCGCCGCCGAGGTGTCGCGATAGACCTGGTAGAGCCGGGCCAGCGCTTCGGCCGCGCGCGGGTGGGCGTCGACGAGTTCGTCGAGATCGCGCCGGTCGAGATCGGCGCCCTTCAGCACCGGGTCGGACGCCGCCTCACGCAGATCGGCGACGAGCTGGCGATCGCTTTCGGCGGCGAAGGCGCGCACGTCGACGTCGAACGCCTCGGCGAGTGCGAGCAGGACGCGCGCGGTGACCGGGCGCTGATTGCGTTCGAGCAGATTGAGATAGCTCGCCGACACGCCGAGGCTCTCGGCGAACTGCGCCTGGGTCTGGCCCAGATCGCGCCGCAGCCTGCGCAGACGCGCGCCTGCAAAGAGTTTCTGACCGTCCGGCACGCCGGCATCCTTTTGTAATTAAATTTACAGCACGACAGATATACACCCGACCTCTGTATACCCCGCCACCCCTTTCTGCACAATAGGTTCTCGACGTGGCGCGTTGGTCGTGTCTAGGTTCTCACAACGCTGATCCAGGGGTTCCTTGCATGACTTCGTTTTACGACATCGTTCCCGGCGCCGCTCCTGGCCGCTTCGACGGCCTCGAGCGCAACTACACCGCCGAGGACGTGCTCAAGCTGCGCGGCTCGGTGCAGATCCAGCACACCCTGGCCGAGCGCGGCGCCGCCAAGCTGTGGCGGCTTCTGAACTCCGAGCCCTACGTGAACGCGCTGGGCGCGCTCAGCGGCAACCAGGCCATGCAGATGGTCCGCGCCGGTCTGAAGGCGATCTATCTGTCGGGCTGGCAGGTCGCCGCCGACGCCAACACCGCCGGGGCGATGTACCCCGACCAGTCGCTCTATCCGGCGAACTCCGCCCCTGAGCTGGCCAGAAAGATCAACCGCACGCTCCAGCGCGCCGACCAGATCGAGGTCGCCGAAAAGGGCGAGGCGAGCCGTGACTGGTTCGCGCCGATCGTGGCGGACGCCGAAGCCGGCTTCGGCGGCACGCTGAACTGCTTTGAGATCATGAAGGCCTTCATCGAGGCGGGCGTCGCCGGCGTGCACTTCGAAGACCAGGTCGCTGCGGAAAAGAAATGCGGCCATCTGGGCGGCAAGGTTCTGATCCCGACCAGCGCGCATGAGCGCAATCTCAACGCCGCGCGGCTCGCCGCCGACGTCATGGGCGTGCCGACGCTCACCGTGGCGCGCACCGACGCGGAGAGCGCGACGCTGATCAATTCCGACATCGACGAGCGCGATCACGAGTTCATCGATTTCGGCGCCGGCCGCACCGCGGAGGGCTTCTACCGCCTGAAGAAGGGCATGGGCGTCGATCACTGCATCAAGCGCGGCCTGGCCTACGCCAAATACGCCGACCTTCTGTGGTGGGAGACCTCCAAGCCCAATCTCGACGAGGCGCGCCGCTTCGCCGAGGCGGTGCAGAAAGAGCACCCCGGCAAGATGATGGCGTATAACTGCTCGCCCTCGTTCAACTGGGAAGCCAATCTGGACAAGGCCACCATCGAGAAATTCCAGAAGGAACTCGGGGCGATGGGCTACAAGTTCCAGTTCGTCACCCTGGCGGGCTTCCACCAGCTCAATTTCGGCATGTTCGAGCTCGCTCGCGGCTACAAGGACCGCGGCATGGGCGCCTATTCCGAGCTGCAGCAGGCCGAGTTCGCCGCCGAGAAGGACGGCTACACCGCCACGCGTCACCAGCGCGAGGTCGGCACCGGCTATTTCGACCTGGTCAACACCACGCTTTCGGGCGGGACCAGCTCGACCACGGCCATGGGCGAGTCCACCGAGACCGCCCAGTTCAAGCCCGCCGCCGCCGAGTAAGGCGCGGCCACGCGTTACGAGCCGGGTCCGCTGGATGATCCGGTTCGGGAGGCGCCCCCGCCGCATACCGCTGGATGTGTGCGGCGGGACCTCCACCCCGACCGATCCGGACCGCTGGATGTCCGGATCCGAGAGCGCCGGGCCGGACCGCTGGATGTCCGCTCCCCGGCGCTCTTCATTTCAAGCCCCGGCCTGATTTTATCCGATGATCCCTGTTTGCGACCTTTGCGACGCCCATCCCGACGCCGTGCGCGTGCTCGACCCGGTCTTTCAAAGCTTCGGCGGCGTGCGCAGCTTTCACGGCCGGGCGGAGACCATCCGCACCCATGAAGACAATTCGCGCGTGCGCGAGGCGGTCGCCGAGCCCGGCGAAGGCCGGGTTCTGGTGATCGACGGCGGCGGCTCGCTCAAGCGCTCGCTCTTCGGCGGAAACCTCGCAGCCCAGGCCGCCGAGAACGGCTGGGCGGGCGTCATCGTTTACGGTGCGGTGCGCGACGTGCACGAACTTGAAGCCGAGGCGCTGGGCGTTCTGGCGCTGGGGCTGTGCCCGGTGAAGACCGAAAAGCGGGGTCTGGGCGAGCGCGGCCCCGTTCTGGGGATCGCAGGCGCGGTGATCGCGCCGGGAGACTGGATCTACGCCGACAGAGACGGCGTCATAGCGAGCGCGGACGCGCTGCACGAAAAGACTTGAGGAGCGAAAGCATGCGAGACATCGCCGAAGGCGTCGAGATCAAGGGCGCGATGAAGCCGGGCTATGAGGAGATCCTCACCCCCGAAGCGCTGGACCTGATCGCCGACGTGCACCGGCGCTTCGACGCCGAGCGCCTGCGGCTCCTGAAAGAGCGCGAGGCGCGTCAGAAGCGCCTGGACGCCGGCGAGGAGACGCTGGACTTCCCCGCGGAGACCGCTGCGATCCGCGCCGGGAGCTGGACGGTCAAACCCGCCCCGAAAGACCTCGCCGACCGGCGGGTGGAGATCACAGGCCCGGTCGACCGCAAGATGGTGATCAACGCGCTCAATTCCGGCGCGAAATGCTTCATGGCCGATTTCGAGGACGCCTCCACCCCGTCTTGGACCAACATGATGGACGGCCAGATCAATCTGCGCGACGCGAACGCGCGCACGATCGACTTCACCGACGAAACCTCCGGCAAGTCCTACGCGCTGAAAGACGATCCGGCGGTGCTGATCGCGCGGGCGCGCGGGCTTCATCTGGATGAAGCGCACGTCACCGTGGACGGCTCGCCGGTCTCCGGCGGGTTCTTCGATTTCATCCTGTATCTCTTCCATAACCACGCCAGCACGAAGAAGAACGGCTCGGGGCCGTACTACTATCTGCCCAAGCTCGAGACCCGGTTCGAAGCCCGGCTCTGGGCGCTGGTCATCGCCCATTGCGAGGAGAAGCTCGGGCTGGCGCGCGGCACGGCGCGGGTGACGATCCTGATCGAGACCCTGCCGGCCACATTCGAGCTCGACGAAATGCTCTACGAGCTGCGCGACAACATCACCGCGCTCAACGCCGGGCGCTGGGACTACATCTTCTCCTTCATCAAGCGCCAGAAGACCGACAGCTCCAAGGTGCTGCCCGACCGCAACCAGGTCACCATGACCGCGCCCTTCATGGCCGAATACGCCAAGCGGGTGATCGCAGTCTGTCACCGGCGCGGCGCGCACGCCATGGGCGGGATGAGCGCCTTCATCCCGGTCAAGGGCGACGAGGCTGAGAACGAGGCCGCGATCGAGAAGGTCAGCAAAGACAAGCGCCGGGAAGCCGAGATCGGCCATGACGGCGCCTGGGTGGCCCACCCCGCCCTGGTCCCGGTGGCGCTGGACGCCTTCGACGCCGTGATGGAGGGCCCCAACCAGCTTCACAAGATCCCCGAGGTCTCCGAGGACCGGACCGCCTACCTCACGCCCAATGAAGGCTCGATCACCGAGGAGGGCTTGCGCGGCAACGCGGACGTCGCGATCCGCTATATCGCCAGCTGGCTTTCCGGCCGCGGCGCGGCGCCGATCCATAACCTCATGGAAGACGCCGCCACCGCGGAAATCTCCCGCGCCCAGCTCTGGCAATGGCGCGTGCACGGCGCGAAGACCGAGGACGGCGAGGTGATCGACGCCTCGCGCGTGACGTCCGTCATCGAAGAGGCCGGCGCGGCGATCAGGGACGAGATCGGCGAGACCGCCTGGGGCGAGGGCCGCTTCGAGGAGGCGAAGAACATCCTCGAAGAGCTGGCGCTGTCGGACCGCTTCGAGGAGTTCCTGACGCTTCCGGCCTACAGGCGCGTGGCTGAGGTTTAGGGGCCCACGCCCTTTTCATCGCTTCCCGGGCGAGCGAAGCGAGACCCGGGACCTACCGAAACACTCAGCGAGAAATCTAGCCGCGACGGGCCGTTTTCCTGCTGAGTGCTGACCGTAGGTCCCGGCTTTCGCCGGGAAGCGAGGAGAGTGAGAGCATCAAGCGCCCCCGCCCTCAGTCCTCCGCCGTCACCTTGCGCATGGCCTTGTAGGCGTCGCGGTCGCGGATCTTCTCGAGCCAGGCTTTGACGGGGCTGTCCTTGTCGATCGCGCCGGCGCGATCTGCGTTCTCGAGCTGGAAGCCCATCATGATGTCCGCGGCGGTGAAGCTCGACCCGGCGAACCAGTCATTGTCGGCGAGATGGGCCTCGACCGCGCCAAGCGCCTTCTTGCGCTCGCCGGCCATGTACTGGGCGAGAATGGAGTCCTCGAGCCCGGTCATGGTCAGATAGGTGTTCATCAGGAAGGGCAGGAAGATCGCGCCTTCGGCCGCATGCATCCACTCCAGGAACACCGCGCGATTCTTCTGGCCCGGGTCGGGGTGCACGCGGTGCGCGGCATCGAACTGTTCGAGCAGGTACATCGCGATCGCCCCGCTCTCTGCGATCACGCGGTCGTCGTGCACCAGAAGCGGCGCCTTGCCCAGCGGATGCAGGCGAGCGAGCGAATCCGGGGCGAGCCGGGTCTGTCCGTCACGCTTGTGGCGCTCGAGCACGTATTCAATCTGCAGCTCTTCGAGCAGCCAGATGATGCGCTCGGAGCGCGACTGGCCGAGATGGTGAAGCGTAAGGGTCATGGCGGGCTCCGGAGCGGTGAAACGGTCCGGACCCTAACGCATGGCGCGCGCAAATGGCGAGGCGGCCTTGCCTCAGCCTAGCTGTCAGACTTGTGTTCGGGCTTGTCCTTGCGGGAGCTCTCGGCGAAATCCTCGAGCTGGCTTTCGCTCATGGACTCGTACATCTGCTTTGAGGCGCCCTGAAGGTCGGAGACTTTCGTCTCGCCGCGCTTGGCGGACAGAGCGGCGCCGGCGGCTTTCTGCTGGGCGGCGGATTTGGACGGCATGGCGGGCCTCGTTCGCTGGGCTGATCATGGATCAACCGCGAAGTCGGCCCGCCGTTCCCGTCGCTTGCGCGCCGCTTTACTGGCCGCCCATGGCCTGGGGCAGCTCGTAGCCGACCTGCGCGCCCAGACCCAGCGGCAGATCCAGATAGACCCACGCGATGGTCATCACGATGCCCGTGATCATCAGCCAGATCGAATACGGGATCATCGCCGCGGTCAGGCTGCCCAGGCCGAATTCGGGCACCCAGCGCTTGGCGAAGACCAGGACCAGCGGGAAATACACCATCAGCGGGGTGATGATGTTGGTCGCGCTGTCGCCGACCCGGTAGGCCGCAGTGGCCATTTCCGGGCTGACGCCGAGCAGCATCAGCATCGGCACCAGGACCGGCGCCATCAGCGCCCATTTCGCGCTGGCCGAGCCCACGAACAGGTTCAGAAGACCGGCGAACAGCACGATCAGCCCCAGCACGATCGGCAGCGGCAGGCCCGAGCTTTCGATCGCGCTCGCCCCGTTCACCGCCGAGATGAGGCCCAGATTGGAGACGTTGAACAGCTCGACGAAATAGGCCGCGAAGAAGGCCAGCACGAGATAGTAGCCCATGTCCTTCATCGCGCCGGCCATCATGTCGACGATGTCGCGATGGTTCCTGATCGTCCCGGCGGCCTGCCCGTAGGCGACGCCGGCGAAGATGAACAGGATCATGAAGGCCGCGACCAGCGACTGGAAGAACGGCACCAGCGCCACAGCCACGCCGGAGTCGGCGAGCGCGGACTCGTCCAGAAGCGGCACGTCTCCGCCGTACATCGAGAGGTTTCCGAGCGTGACGAGCGAGACGAGGTCGACCGTCAGCACCGCCCAGACCAGCACGACCGCTAGCGAGGCGAGCCCGGCGAGCGCGAGGCCCTTCTTCTGACCGGCGGTGAGCGGGGCGCTGGGGTCCTCGTCGTCTTCGGTGCCCTTGCCGCCGGCGACCGCGCCGCCGGTCCATTTGCCCAGGCGCGGCTCGATGATCCTGTCGGTGACGAACCAGATCACCGGCAGGAAGATGAAGGTCATGGCGGCGATGAAGAACCAGTTGCCTGCAATGTTCATCGTCCAGTTCGGATCGACTGCGATCACCGCTTCCTCGGTGATGCCGAACAGAAGCGCGTCGAGCTGGCCGGGCAGAAGGTTCGCGCTGAACCCGCCCGACACGCCGGCGAACGCCGCGGTGATCCCGGCGATCGGGTGACGGCCGGCCGCGGCGAAGATCACGCCTGCAAGCGGAATCAGCACCACATAGGCCGCGTCGGCGGCGAGGTTGCCCAGCATGGCGGTCAGAGCGACCGCCGGGGTCAGCAGAAAGCGCGGGGCGTCGGAGACCGCAGCACGCATCGCCGTGCCGAACAGGCCCGCGCGTTCGGCCACGCCAGCGCCCAGCATCACCACCAGCACGTAGCCCAGCGGATGGAAGCCGGTGAAGATTTCCGGCATCTCGACCAGCAGATGACGCAGGTTCTCAGGCGAAAGCGCGCTCGCCGCCGAGACGATGTCAGGGCTGCCGTCCGCAGCCAGCCGGGTCGGATGCTCGACCGAGATGCCCATGAACGCGGCGACCGTGGAGACGATCGCCATCAGGATGATCAGATAGAAGAAGATGAAGGCGGGGTCGGGCAGCTTGTTGCCCGCGCGCTCGACCAGCCCCAGAAACCCCTTCTGGTGCTCGACCGTCGCGCCGCCCTGTGCGTTGTTCTCAGCCATGTTTTCCCCTCAAGAAGGTCCGCGCGTCGCAGATCGCTCCCGCGCGCGTTGTTTTTCCTGACGATAGGCTTACCGCGCCGCGCGCGCGGGGAAAACCCGCAAGGCGCCGGGGACATTCCGCACACCGCGGCTATATGAGGGCTCATGGAACGCTTCGCCCGCCTGCTTGACGCTTTGTCGACCACGCCCCAGCGCAACGCCAAGCTCGCGCTGCTGGTGGAGTATTTCGCCGAGCGGCCCGATCCCGAGCGCGGGCTGGCGCTGGCCGCGATCACAGGCTCGCTGAAGTTCACCGGCGCGAAGGCCGGCGCGATCCGGGCCATCGCGGCCGAGCGCGTCGATCCGGTCCTGTTCGAGCTGAGCTATGACTATGTCGGCGATCTGGCGGAGACCACCGCGCTGATCTGGCCGGCGAGGCACGGCGCGAACCGCACGCCGGACCTGTCCGAAGTCGTCGAAACGCTGTCTGACGCCACGCGCGCCGAAGCGCCGAAACTCATCGAAGCCTGGCTCGACGCGCTGGACGCGGACGGGCGCTGGGCGCTTTTAAAGCTCGTCACCGGCGGGTTGCGCGTGGGGGTGTCGGCGAGGCTGGCGAAAACAGCGCTCGCGAGATTCGGCGATGTCGAGCTGACCGAGATCGAGGAGCTCTGGCACGGCCTCACCCCGCCCTATGAAGACCTGTTCGCCTGGCTGGAGGGAAAAACCGACAAGCCCGAAAGCGCGGCGAAGTCGCCCTTCCGCCCGGTCATGCTCGCCAACCCGGTCGAGGACGCCGACCTCGCAAAGCTCGATCCGGAAGACTACGCGGCGGAGTGGAAATGGGACGGCATCCGCGTGCAGGCGGTCAGCGAAGACGGGGTTCGCCGGCTCTATACGCGCACCGGCGACGACATCTCCCACACCTTCCCCGACGTGCTCGCCGCGCTGACCTTCGAGGGCGCGATCGACGGCGAGCTTCTGATCCGCGCACCTGATGGGGGCGTGGCCCCCTTCTCAGAGCTGCAGCAGCGGCTCAACCGCAAGACCGTGTCGAAGAAGATGATGGTCGACCGGCCCGCCTTCATCCGCGCCTACGATCTTCTGGTCGAGGGCGAGACCGATCTGCGCCGCAAGCCGTTCCGCGAACGCCGGGAGCGGCTGGAAGCCTTCATCGCGAACGCGCCTGATCGGCTGGACGTCTCAGAACTGGTCCGCATCGAGAGCTGGCCCGCCCTCGAAGCGCTCCGCTCCGATCCGCCCCACGCGCACGCCGAGGGCGTGATGCTCAAGCGCTGGGACAGCGAATACGTCCCAGGCCGGCCCAAGGGTCCCTGGTTCAAGTGGAAGCGCGATCCGTTCCTCATCGATGCGGTGCTGATGTACGCCCAGCGCGGGCACGGCAAGCGGTCGAGCTTTTATTCGGACTACACCTTCGGGGTCTGGCGCACTGGCGAAGCCGGCGAGGAACTCGTGCCGGTGGGCAAAGCCTATTTCGGCTTCACCGACGAGGAGCTCAAACAGCTCGACAAGTTCGTCCGCGACAACACGATCGAGCGCTTCGGCCCGGTCAGAAGCGTCCGCGCCGCACCCGATTTCGGCCTGGTTCTGGAGATCGCCTTCGAGGGCCTGCAGCGCTCGCCGCGTCACAAGTCCGGCGTCGCCATGCGCTTTCCGCGCATCCACCGCATACGCTGGGACAAGCCGGCCGGCGAAGCCGACCGGATCGAGGCGTTGCAGACCCTGCTCGAAACGAGATTCGACGCCGCCGCAGGTCATGGTAAATAGCGCCAATTCGAACTAGCGCACCGAAGGGGCACTCATGACCGACGTCTTCCTCGCGGCCGCCGCCGCGCCCGCTTTCAGCGTCGAGACCATCACCGGCTATCTCATGACCGTGGGCGTCGCCGCACTGATCAACGTGGCCATGGCCGCGGTGATCCTGGTCGTGGGCTTCATGATCGCCGGCGCGGCCGGCCGCTGGGTGAGAAAGCTCGCCGAGAAAAACCCGCGCATGGACAAGACGCTGTGCAGCTTCTTCTCCTCGATCGTGCGCTGGGGGATCATCGCGGTGGTGATCATCGCCGTGCTGACCCGCTTCGGCGTGGAGACCACCAGCCTCGTCGCCGCACTCGGCGCGCTCACCCTGGCGATCGGCCTGGCGCTTCAGGGCACGCTGGGCAATGTCGCGGCCGGCGTGATGATCGTGTTCTTCCGCCCCTACTCGATCGGCCAGTATGTCGACATCGCAGGCGTGGCGGGCACGGTGAAGGACATCACCCTGTTCTACACCGAGCTGAACACCCCCGATAACGTGCAGATCATCATCCCCAACGGCCAGGCCTGGGACAATGTGATCACCAACTACTCCGCCTATCCGGTCCGACGCTGCGACTTCGTGTTCTCGGCGAGCTATGACGACGACATCGAGAAGGTGCAGAAGGTTCTGCGCGAGCTCTTCGAGGCCGACGAGCGCGTGCACAAGGACCCGGCGGTCTTCGTCGAGGTGAAGGCGCACAACGCCTCCTCGGTCGACTATGTGATCCGGGCCTGGTGTGCGGCCTCGGACTACTGGGCGCTGCATTTCGACATGAACAAGAAGGTGAAGATCGCCTTCGACGCCAACGGCATCGAGATCCCCTACCCCCACCAGGTCGAAATCCAGAAGAAGGCCTGAGGCGGGCAGGAAGCGAAACCGGCTGCTCTCGCGTTGACCGGTTCACGGGCGGGCCGCGCGCCCGCCCTTTTCGCGCCGCAATCGGAAGGAAGGCTCACCGCCATGACCGAGACGAGCGAAAAACCCAGCCGCAAGACCCTGATGGGACGCCTGGCCGCCATCCGCCCGGCCGACCTGGTCATCCTGTTCTTCCTGTGCGTTCTGGTGGGCGTGATCCTCGCCTTCTTCAACGTCGACCCCGCCGATCTGTGGATCGACTTCTTCGCCACGGTCGGCGAGGCGTGGAACAGCTTCTTCGGCGGGCTGGGCGAGCTTCTGGGCAACGCGCTGAAATACTTCTTCCTGGGCGCGGTGATCATCCTGCCGATCTGGGCGGTCTGGCACGTGCTGCGCGCGGTGCTGAAGCGCTAGGCGCGGGCGCCAGGGTTCACGCTCCGTCAACCAAGACAAGCGGTTCTGCGCGCATTCAGCGCTGTCCTGTGCGAGCCTCGACCCTCGTTTCAGGGGGCCGCGCCATGACGGGGCGTTTCGACATCGACACCGACGACGGACCGTCGCGCTGCTGGCGCGACCGGCCGATCGTGGTGTGCGACCCCTCCCGCTTCAATCGCCGGCTCACCGTGGACATTCTGCGCCATGCGGGCGCCTCCAAGGTCACCCCGGCCGACACCCCCGCTACCGCGCGCTGGTTTCTCGGCCAGTCCCGCGATCCGCTGCTGGTCGCGGGCTGGAACGCAGAGGCCGGCCTGGGCGAAGGCCCCGATCTCATCCGCGCGCTTCGCCTGTCGGACCGAAACCGCCGCGCCCCGGCGGTGATCGTCACAGGCCGCAGCGGGCTGTTCGACATCGAACGGGTGCGTGACAGCGGCGCGGACGCGCTGGCTTTGCGCCCGGTCGCGCCGAAGACCCTGGCCGAACGCCTCGCAGAAATCGCCGCCCGCCCTCGCCGCTTCGTCGAGACCGCGCGCTTTTCAGGCCCCGACCGGCGCGCGGATCGTCCGATGCGCGGAGATTTCAAACGCGGCGCGGACGTCGCGGCCGGCCTCGTCGCGCCGGTCGAGGCCGCGCGCAACGAGGCGCGCTCGATCGTGTTCGAAAGCCTGCGCCGTCGCGATCCCATGGCCGCCCGCGTCGGCCGCTCGCTCGAGCGCTATCTCGGCGCCGTGACGACGCTCGACGACAGGGCCTCCGAGATCGTCGATCTTCACCGCGCCACCCTCGCCAAGCTCTCCGACGCGCGCGGCGCGGACACCGCGCACAAGCTCGACGTGATCGCCGGGCTCGAACGCATCGTAGAGCGCCGCGCCGCCGCCTGACCTAGGCGCCGCGCGCTCGCCCGCGTACAACCGGCTCCATGAGCGACGATCTTCAATCCCGGCTCGACCAGCTCGCCCCGCTGCTGGTCGCCGGAAGCCCCCATGCGGTCGATCTCGGCTTTCAGCTCGCGCGCATCGCGCCGGGCGAAGCGGCCCTGCGCGCGCCCTATCGCGAGGACCTCGTGGGCGATCCCGAGACCGGCGTGATGCATGGCGGGGTGGTCACCGCCCTGCTCGACCACGCCTGCGGCACCGCCGCCTTCGCCGGGCTGGGCGGAGACAAGGCCACCGCCACGCTCGACCTGCGGCTGGACTACATGCGGCCCGCCACGCCGGGCCGGGAGATCGTCGCCGAAGCCCGCACCACCAAGGTCGCAGGGCTTTTCGCCTTCGTCGATGCGGTCGCCCATAACGGCGATCGGGACGATCCCATCGCCACCGCGCGCGCGGCCTTCATGGTGACGCGCGCCAGCCAGGAAGCCGCCGAACGCGCCCGGGCCGACATCGAACGCGGCGTCACGCCGATCTCGAAACTGCCCGGCGAAGGAGGCGCGGCGTGAGCGACCGTCTGAGCCTTCTTCTCTCGAGCCCCTATGTGAAGCGCTTCGGCGTGATCTTCGATACGCATGGCGACGAGCTGACCGGCGTGCTGCCCTACAAGGACACGCTGGTCGGCAATCCGCTGATCCCGGCGCTCCACGGCGGCGCGATCGGCGCCTTCATGGAGATCACGGCGTCCGCCGGCCTGCTCGCCGCCGGCGATCTCGCCGCCCCACCCAAGCCCATCGACGTGGCGGTCGATTATCTGCGCCCCGGCCGGCCTGAAAACGTCTACGCCCGCGCCTCGATCACCCGGCAGGGCTCGCGCGTGGCGAATGTGCGCGTCGAAGCCTGGCAGGAGCGCCGCTCCGCCCCCATCGCCACCCTGCACGGCCACTTCCTGATCAAGCCGGCCTAGCGGCGGGGGTGAAGCCAGATTTCAATTCTGCGGGAATGACGATGGGGGGCTGCTTTTAGAAAATCTCACCCCTCGCTTCCCGTGCGACCGGAGGGAGACACGGGACCTACCGCATGCGCTCAGCAACGTGGCTGAGTGTTTCCGGTAGGTCCCGGCTCGGCGCGCTGACGCGCTTGGCCGGGAAGCGAAGGGAGGGAAACGTGGCGCGTGTGAGCGCGCCTTATCCCGCACACGGTCCCGGCCCTTCCCCCGGATCAGGTCCGGGGGTTCGGCCGGGAATTCAGGGCGGTGGGGCGGTCGTTATCCCCGGCCTTATCCGCCTCTTTCGCGCAGCCGGTATACTTCTCCCCCTCTTCACCCGGTTAAGGCGGCGGTCGCGACGCGTCACGGTCGGGGTGAGGGGCGGTGTCCGGCGGGGCGGCCGCTTCAGCCTGGGGAAATCCCCGGGCTGGATGCGAGGCGGCGGTCCGGGTCGGAGTGACCGAGGTCGAAATCCCGGCGAAGCGCGCCCAAACCCCGCAATGGCCCACCCCGGCGTGACCGGGGCCGGCTGAGCGGGGCGAAGCAAGCCGTACCCGCCGGGCTATACAGCAACCGTAAGGTATCGGCCCGTACTCACAGCACCGGGCGCGGGCGTTTCGTCCGGCTTCTAGAACCTTTGCAATTGCGTTCGGCCGAACGGCCGCCCGCGCCGACCGTCTTCTCTCATCGCCTCGCGCAAGATTTGCGGCGAGGGTTTCGGCGCAGGGGGGCGCCGCCCGCTTTACTCCGCCCGCCAGCGCCCTACCCTCGCGGCGAACCGAGAGGGAGACACGCCATGATCCGCGCCTGGGCCGCGAAATCCGCCGGAGCGAAATTCGAGATCGCCGAGTACGACCCCGGCCCGATGCGGCCCGACGATGTCGAGATCGATGTCACCAGCTGCGGGCTCTGCCATTCCGATCTGTCGCTTTACGAGGACGAATGGGGGATCACGAAATTCCCGCTCGTGCCCGGCCACGAAGTCGTCGGAAAGATCACCCAGGTCGGCGAGACTGTCAGCCATCTCGAGCCTGGCGATACCGTGGGCGTAGGCTGGTTCTCGCGCTCCTGCCTTGTCTGCGATCCCTGCCTTCACGGCGACCACAACATGTGCGCAACCGTCGAGCAGATCGCGGTGGGCCGGTATGGCGGTTTCGCCGAGAAGGTCCGCGTTCAGGCCAGCTGGGCGAACCGTCTGCCCGACGATCTCAAGGCCGAGGACGCAGGCCCGCTCTTCTGCGGCGGGATCACCGTGTTCAACCCGATCGTCCAGTTCGGCGTGAAGCCCACCGACCGCGTCGGCGTGGTCGGCATCGGCGGGCTGGGCCATCTGGCGCTTCAGTTCCTGAGGGCCTGGGGCTGCGAGGTGACCGCCTTCACCTCCACCGGCTCGAAAGCCGAGGAGGCGAAACGCCTGGGCGCACACCGGGTCGTCGACAGCCGGTCGGAAGAGGCGCTCAAGGCCGAGGCGGGCCGGTTCGATTTCATCCTGTCCACCGTCGCCGTCGATCTGGACTGGAGCCTTTATCTCAACGCACTCGGCCCGCGCGGCCGGCTTCACACGGTCGGCGTGCCGCCCAAGCCCATCAAGGCGCACGCCTTCCAGCTTCTGGGAAACCAGCGCTCGGTCTCCGGCTCGCCGCTGGGCAGCCCGGCGACCATCCGCGACATGCTCGATTTCTGCGCCCGGCACGGGATAACCCCCCAGGTCGAGCGCATGGGCATGAGCCGGATCGGCGAGGCGATGGAAAAGCTCAAGTCCGGCTCCCCGCGCTACCGGATCGTGCTGGACAACGATTTCGGGTGAGTCTTGCTGCCCATCGTCCACCATCCCGCCTATGTCGCCGAGGACGTGCCGGCCACCCACCGCTTTCCGATGGGAAAGTTCAGGGCGGTGGCCGAAGCCTGCGTTCGCACAGGGCTCGCGGCGTCTTTCGAGGACTTCCACAGGCCCGCCCCGGCGCCGGAAAGCTGGCTCGCCCTGGCTCACGACCCGGCCTATGTCGATCAGGTCTGCCGGCAGACCGTTCCGGCGCCGCTCGAACGAAAAATCGGGTTCAAGATGACCGCGCCTGTCGCCCTGCGCTCGCGCTGCGCTGTGGCGGGCACCGCGCTGGCCGCGCGGCTGGCGCTTGAGCACGGCGCGGCGTGCAACACCGCAGGCGGCAGCCATCACGCCGCCCATGACGGCGGTGCGGGGTTCTGCGTCTTCAACGACGTCGCGGTCGCCGCGCGGCTGATGCAGGCCGAAGGGCTGGCGCGCCGGGTGCTGGTGATCGATCTCGACGTCCATCAGGGCGACGGCACGGCCCGCATCTTCAAGGCCGACGCGAGCGTCTTCACCCTGTCGGTGCATTGCGAGGAGAACTGGCCGCGCCGCAAGGCGGTCTCCGACCTCGATCTCGGCCTTCCGCGCGGGACCGGCGACGCAGACTATCTCAAAGCGGCGAAAGCGGCGGTCGAGAACGCGCTGGAAGCCGCCCGGCCCGATCTGGTTTTCTATAACGCCGGTGTCGATCCCCATCGCGAGGACCGGCTGGGCCTGCTCGACCTCACCGACGCCGGCCTCGCCGCGCGCGAGGCCATGGTGTTCGAGGCGGTGATGCGGCGGGGCGTGCCGATCGTCGGGGTGCTCGGCGGCGGCTATTCGCGCGATATCGAGGCGCTGGCGGGCCGGCACGTGCTTCTGCACAGGGCGGCCGCCGAGGCGCTCTCGGCCTATGCCTGACGGCCGGCGCAAAAAAATCCCCGCCGCTCCGGGGGGAGGCGCGGCGGGGATGAAGGCCGGCTGCGTGCCGGCCCGTCCAATCGGGGAACCAGACGGGATCAACGCTGTTGATGGGAGCACTTTGGGGCCCGCCACCTTTCCCGGCGCTGTCGGAAACATGTCTTCTTCGAAATGTGGCGGCTCAACGCGCCCCGGCGCAGCGCTTGGAGCAGTATTTCACCGCCTCCCAGTCGCGCGCCCATTTCTTGCGCCAGGCGAAGGGCCGGCCGCAGGAGACGCAGGTCTTCTCAGGCAGATCCGCCTTGGCGGTGCGCCGGCCCCGATGGGTGTTTTTCGCCATGAGAGCCGCCGCCCGAGCTCAGCCCGACAGGCGCCGCGCCACCGCCTGAATCTGCGGCCTGACGATGAGGAAGACCCGATAAAGCCCCTCGCCGATCCAGACGAAGGGCGGCAGGGCGGCGACCCGGCCCAGCGTCCGCCAACCCGGCGTCGCTTTCCAGAGTTCGGCGAACGCCGCCGCGCCGGAGACGAGCGTTCCGTCGGGCTTGCGCACGTGAAACCGGCCCAGCGCCTGCTCACGGCTGATCTCGGCGGGCGGGCCGTTTTCGGTGAGGTCGACGAACTCGGCCTCCGCGCCAGAGCGGCGGTAAAGGCCGATCTCCGCCCGGCAAAGCGGGCAGGCGCCGTCGAAATAGACCGCGCACGCCCCTTCGCGCCCAGCCGCCGTGTCTGCGGCGCCGGGTTCAGGCGCAGGCGATTCAGTCGTTTTTTGCGTTTGACCGTCCATATCAGCCAAACTTAGAGCGTCGACCACAGAGGAACAGAGGGCGGATGCGGGTTGCGGTGATTGGAGCGGGGCTCGCCGGAGCGTCGGCAGCGCGGGCGCTGAAAGCGGCGGGCGCGGACGTCACGCTGTTCGACAAGGGTCGCGGGCCGGGCGGCCGGCTGTCCACCCGGCGCGTGGAGACCCCGCTGGGTGAAATCGCCTTCGACCATGGCTGCCAGTTCGTCACCGCGCGCACCGAAAGCTTCGCCGCCTTCCTGAAGGCGGCCGAGGCGTCCGGCGCCGCCGCCCCTTGGCCCGGGCGGCTGGTGAGCATCGACCGCTACGCCAATATCGAACCGCTGCAGGAACGCGAGCGCTGGGTCGGGGCGCCCGGCATGAACGGGCTGGTCAAGGCCGCGCTCGACGGCTTCGCCCCGCAGTTCGGCCGCCGCGCCGCACGCCTGCGCGGTAGGCCCGGCGACTGGACCGTGAAGTTCGAGGACGGCTCGGAAGAGGCCGGTTTCGAGCGCGTCGCCCTCACCCTGCCGCCCGAACAGCTGATCGACTTTCTCGCCCGCAGCGACGGGGACTATCCCGAAATCATCGCCGAAGCGCGCGGCGTGGAGATCACGCCGTGCTGGACGGTGATGGCCGCGATCGACACGCCATACGATCCCGGATTCGACGGCGCGCAAATCTATGGCGGCGGCCTGCGCTGGATCGCGCGCATGGCCTCGAGGCCCGGACGCGCGCAGACCGAGGCGGTCGTGCTGCAGGCGAGCCCGGACTGGTCGCAAAGCTTCCTTGAGGAAGACCCCGACACCGTCGCGCGCATGCTGTGCGAGGAGGCCTATGTCCGCTTCGTCATGCCAGAGCCGGCCTGGAGCGCTGCGCATCGCTGGCGCTACGCGCTCGTCGCCCGGCCGGCCGGCGAGCCGTGCGCGCTCGACGAGACCGGGACCGTCGGCGTCGCGGGCGACTGGCGGCTCGGCCGCCGCGCCGAGCAGGCCTGGCTTTCGGGCGAAGCGCTCGGCCGGGCGCTCGCGAGCTGACCGCCCGCCCCTCGGGGCTTCGCGCCGCCGCGCTTCGGCGCTAGACACCGGCCATGACCGCCGCCCGCCTCACCCGCCGCGCGCTGTTCGCCCGCGCCGTGCCCGTCATGGGCGCAAACATCGCGACGCCGCTGGTGGGCCTGGTCGACCTCGCCGTGATCGGCCGGACAGGCTCGACGGAAGCCATTGCAGCCGTGGCGCTGGGCGGGCTGGTCTTCAACGCGCTCTACTGGTCGCTGGGCTTTCTGAGGATGGGCGCGACCGCGCTCGCCGCCCAGGCCGAAGGCGGCGAGCCTGAAGACAGCGCAGCGGTGTTCTGGCGCGGCGCCGGCACCGGCGTGGTCCTCGGCGCGGTCCTGCTCGTCCTGCAGAGCCTGATCGCGCCCCTGATATTCCTCGCGTTTTCGGGCGGTGAAACCGTCGAAGGCGAAGCGCGGGCCTATTTCGACGCGCGCATCTGGGGCGCTCCGGCCGCGCTCGCAGGCTTTGCGATTTACGGCTGGCTGATCGGACTGGGCCTGACCGGCCGGGCGCTGGCGCTGCAGATCGCGCTCAACCTCGCCAACGCCGCCCTGTCGCTCTGGTTCGTGCTGGGGCTCGATCTCGGCGTAGCCGGCGCGGGCGCTGCGAGCGCGGCGGCGCAGTGGATCCACCTCGCAGCCGCCGGCCTCATCGTGCTCGGCCCCTTACGCAAACGAGCCGCGCCGGACGCCGCCCGCCTTCTCGACCGGAGCAAGCTCGCCCGATTGTTTTCGGTGAACCGGGACATCTTCCTGCGTACGCTCGCGCTTCTGGCCGGGTTCTACTGGTTCAACGAGGCGAGCCTCAGGCTCGGCGCGGACATCCTCGCTGCGAACGCGATCCTGCTTCAGTTCATCTCGATCAGCGCCTTCTTCCTGGACGCCTTCGCCCATGTCGCCGAAGCCGAGACCGGCAGGGCCGCCGGCGCCCGCGACTGGACGGGCCTGAAGCGCGCCTTCAGGCTGACGAGCGAGCTCGCCGCGGCGTGCGCGATTTTGCTGGGGCTGGGGTTCCTGATCGGCGGGCAGGCCTTCATCCACGCCATGACCGACGAGCCGGCCGTACGCGCCGCCGCCGGCGCGGCGATCGTGTGGTGCGCGCTGGTGCCGATCGCGGGCTGGCCGAGCTGGCAGCTCGACGGTCTGATGATCGGCACGACGCGCGGCCCGCTCATGCGCAACGCCATGGCAGCTGCGCTGGTCATCTACCTCGCGCTCGACGCCCTGCTGCGCCCCGCCTTCGGCGCAGACGGGCTGTGGCTGGCGTTCCTGCTCTACTACGTCGCCCGCGCAGGCACGCTGGCTTTGGGCTGGCGTGGGCTCAGGCGTGACGTTCTGGCGGGAAAGACCGGCTAGAGATCGGCGCCCACCGCGTCGGCGAGCCGCTCGTATCCGTCCCGCTTCAATAGCGTCGCGAGCCCGTCGCGGATCTTCACCGCCAGGGACGGGCCCTGATAGACGAGCGCGGTGTAGAGCTGGACCGCGTTCGCCCCGGCGCGGATCTTCGCATAGGCCGTATCGGGCCCGTCCACGCCGCCCACCCCGATGATCGGCATGTCCGGGCCGGCCGCGCGGCGCACCTTTTTGAGAACCTCGGTGGAGGCCTCGAACAGCGGCGCGCCGGACAGCCCGCCGGTCTCGCCGGAATGCCGGCTCTGAAGCGTTTCGGGCCGGGCGATCGTGGTGTTCGACACGATCAGCCCTGAAAGCTTGTGCCGGACCACGGCAGCGACGAGCGCGTCGATATCGGCGTCCTCGACGTCGGGCGCGATCTTCAGGAAGACCGGTTCGGCCCAGCGCGCGTCGTTGACCTTCTTGAGAAGGTCGTCGAGCGCCGCGCCGGTCTGCAGCCCGCGCAGGCCAGGCGTGTTCGGCGAGGAGATGTTCACGGTGAAGAAATCGGCGAGCCCGGACAGCGCCTTCAGCCCCGCCGCATAATCTGCCGCCCGGTCCTCGCTGTCCTTGTTGGCGCCGAGATTGACCCCGATCACGCCCGGCGCGGGATCAGCCTGGCGCGCCTCGAGCCGGGCCTTCACCACGTCGAGGCCCTCATTGTTGAAGCCCATGCGGTTGATGACCGCCCTGTCCTCGCGCAGCCGGAACAGGCGCGGCTGCGGATTGCCCGGCTGCGGGCGCGGGGTGACCGCGCCGACCTCGACGAAGGAGAACCCGGCGCGCAGGAGCGCGTCCGGCGCCTCGGCGTTCTTGTCGAACCCGGCGGCGAGCCCGACCGGATGGGCGAGCTCCAGCCCGGCGATCGCCGTGCTCAGCACCGGATCGGCGCTCGCTGAGGCCTTCGGCCCGAAGCCGTGCTTGAGACCGGTCAGAGCGGCGCGATGGGCCGTCTCGGCGGGCAGGAAGGTCAGGAGCTTTGAAAGCGCGTCGCTCATGCCAGATCCTCGCCCAACCGCCAGCCGTCCTCGCCCTTCCGGATCAGGTGGACCGCGCGCACCGCGCTCCAGGGAATCGGGCCGTAAACATGGGGAAACAGCGCCCCGCCGCGCGAACGCTCCCAGCGCAGGGTCTCGCCCAGCGCGTCCGCGTCGATTTCGGCGACGGCCAGCCGTTCGGCGTCGGCGTAATGGGCCTCAAGCGTGCCGGCGAGCTGGTTCCGGGTCGAGCAATGGATGAAGCCGTCCGCACGGTCGAAGGCTTCACCTTCATACGCGCCAGCGGCGGCGGCGACGGCCAGCGCCTCGGGCGCGGCGATGCGGAAGACAGGGTCGGTCATGGCCGCTCGCCTACCCCTGCAGACCGCCGCTGGCAAGCTCGGGGCGCGCCGGGACTGGCGACAGGAAAATTTTCCTGCTAGAGGACATAAAGCCGCCAATTGACCGGGAGCGCCCATGCTCAGCCACGCCCAGATCTGGAAAGGCGTCGACCAGCTCGCCCGCCGCGCCGGCGCGAGCCCCTCGGGCCTCGCCCGCATGGCCGGGCTCGACCCCACCACCTTCAACCCCTCCAAGCGCGCGAGCGCAGACGGAACCAAGCCGCGCTGGCCCTCGACCGAAAGCCTCGCGAAGGTTTTGCAGGCGACCGGCGTGAGCTTTGAAGACTTCGCTGCGCTGGCGACCGGTTCGGGCGCAGGCCGGTCCGTGCCGCTCATCGGCTTTGCGCAAGCCGGCAGCCAGGGCTTTTTCGACGACGCCGGCTTTCCGGTGGGCGCGGGCTGGGAGGAGGTGCGCTTTCCCGGCGTGGAGGACGAGAACGCCTACGCGCTGGAGATTTCCGGGGACTCCATGGCGCCGGTCTATCGCGAGGGCGACCGGATCGTGGTCGCGCCTGACTCCCCGCCGCGCCGCGGCGACCGCGTGGTGGTGAAGACCCGCGGCGGCGAGGTGATGGCCAAGGAGCTGGGCCGGGTGACCGCCCGCACGGTCGAGCTGATCAGCCTCAACCCGGACTATGAGGACCGGGTGCTGGACGCCGCCGACATCGTCTGGATGGCCCGGATCGTCTGGGCGAGCCAGTAGCCGCGGTTTCGCGACACTCCCAGAATCGAAAAGGGCCGGAGCGAGAGCTCCGGCCCTTCCCGTTTCAGCGCGTGGCGTCGCCTACCATTCGCTACGCAGCGTCACGCCCCAGGTGCGCGGCGCGCCAAGGAAGGCGCCGTAGCTGGCGGTGTTGCGCGGTTCGAGCGAGGTGCCCGGGCTCGGCGGCGTACCGCGGCGGCCTTGAGCGAACTGATCGAACGCGACCTGGGCGTAGGTCTCGTCGGTCAGGTTCTTGCCCCACAGCTCGATGCTCCACAGCCCGTCCTCACGGCCCAGACCGATCCGCGCGTTGAACAGCGTGAAGGAGTCCTGGACCTTCTCCGGGTCGAGATCGGAGCCGGTGTTGTAGTCCGACACGTAACGCGCATCGGCCGAGGCGGTGAACAGCAGGTTGTCGAACACCGGCCGCTCGTAGATCGCCTGCGAGGTCAGGAAGTGCTCCGGCGCGAGCGAGAAGTTCTCACCCTCGATCGCGTCGACCAGCGCGTCGCCGGTGTTCACTTCAGAGTACTCGGTGTCGACATAGGCGTAGCCCGCGGTCAGGTCGAGGCCGGGGACCGGGGTGGCCCAGAAGGCGTCCAGTTCGAAGCCCTTGGACTCGGACTCGTCGATGCTCTCCACCACGAAGGACAGGCCGTTGAAGGTGTTGAGCTGGTAGTCCTCGACCTGCTGCCAGAACAGCGAGCCGTTGAGCTGCACCACGTTGCCGAAGAGCTGGGATTTGAAGCCGAGCTCGTAGGCGTCGATGATCTCCGGCGCGAAGGAGCTGTCCACGTCGGTATAGCCGGTCGCCGGATCGATCGGGCCGTTGAACTGGCGGTCGAGATTGTAACCGCCCGCCTTGAAGCCGCGCGAATAACCGCCGTAGACCATGACATCGTCGCTGAGATCCCAGGTCGCACGAAGCGTGCCCGAGAGTTCCTTGTCGGTGCGCTGGTTGTCATACCCGTGCACGTCGAGACCGGTCCGCGCATAGGGCAGACAGATATTGCCGATGGCGAACGCGCCGGCGAGCGTGCTGGCGGACGGCGGGGTGCCCGGCGGGGTGACCGCCTGAACGAATCCGGCGGTCGGGTTGAACCCAAACGCGCCTTCCAGCGCGGCGCAGGCGAGCGGCGCGTTGGTGTCGAAGGTCGCGATGATGTCCTTGGTTTCTTCGGTGTAACGAAGACCGCCGGTAATCGCGAAGCTGTCCGTCAGCCGGTAAGTATTGTGCGTGAACAGCGCCCAGCTGACGGCGGTCTGGTTGTAGACGTCCTGATTGACGCCGGTTCCGGCCACGAAGCCCGCGCCCGGCGGGATGGAGACCAGCCCGCCGGTCAGCGTGTTGATGGTCGCGGACACGCCGGCCGGGGTGCCCAGCGGCGGAACCGCGCCGGCGGTCAGCAGACGGCCCAGGAACGGCTCCCAGTCTTCGCCATAGCGGATGGCGTCGCCCAGTTCCAGCTCCTCATGGGAGTAGAACGCGCCCACCAGCCAGTCGAGATCGCCGTTCACCCCGGTCAGGCGCACTTCCTGGGAGAAGCGGCTGAGATCGGTGTAGTTGCCGTCCGCGCGATAGGCGATGTCGGCGCTGGAGTAATCGACGTCCTGGGTGCGCGAGTTCTCCCAGTTCCGGTAGGCCGTGACCGTGGTCAGCGTGCCGATCGGCGTTTCGATGTCGAACTCGCCCGAAACGCCCCAGTCTTCGACGTTCTGTTCGTAGGCCCGGTTGGCGAAGGCCAGGCGCTCTTCAGGGTCGGCTGGCTGGAGGACCTGCCCGCCCACGGCGCCGACGAACGCCGCCGCGGCAGCAGTGTAATCCCACTGCACCGCCGAGCAGCACAGCTCGTCGCGCTTGGAGTAGTCGGCGATGAGCCGGCCCTCGACCACGTCGCTCGGCGTCCAGAGCAGCTGGCCGCGCAGCGTGTAGTAGTCCTGGGTTTCGGACTCGGTTGTCTCCGCCGAGGCGCCCTTGCCGATGACAAGATCGGTGAAGCCGTCGCGTTCGCCTTGGGCGGCGAAAAAGCGGTAAGCGAGCTTGTCCTCGATGATCGGGCCCGTCAGGTGGCCCGAATACCGGCTATAGCCGTAATTGCCCACGGTAGCCTCGAGCGACCCGCCGCCCTCGAATTCAGGAGCCGCAGTGATGATGTTGAGAACGCCGGCGGAGGTGTTCTTGCCGAACAGCGTGCCCTGCGGGCCGCGCAGCACCTCGATGCGGTCGATCTCGCCGAGATCGCCGAAGCCCACGCCGTTACGCGAGCGGAACACGCCGTCGATATAGACGCCGACCGAGCTTTCGAGACCGAAATTGTCACCGACCGTGCCGATGCCCCGGATACGCGCGGTGGTGATCGTCTCGGACTGGGTCGAGGTGACCATCAGACCCGGAGCGATCGCGATGAGATCCTTGATGTCGCGCACGCCGGCCTGCTGCAGCGCCTGAGTGTCGTAGGCGCCGATCGAGATCGGCACGTCCTGCGCGCTTTCCTCACGCTGCTGAGCGGTGACGGTGATAACCTCGACGGTGCGGCGGTCGCCGCCGCCGACCTGGTCGAAGACCTGCGCGCCGGCCGCCGAGCCCAGGACGAGCGACGAAGCGGCGGCGAAAAGCGCAGTCCGGGTGAAAGTTCGAGCCATCAGGATGCATCCTCCATGAGATCGTCCCGTCGAAAGCGGGATTTTATTGTGCAGCGCAGCGTTCACGCCTGTCACAAGACTGTCTGATTTGCGGGAGCTGTTGAAGCGGTCGCGGAGGCGTTTCTTTAGTCCGGTGATCCCTTCGGCGGCGCTTCGAACCGGATTTCAAAAAACTGTTGCAGCAGCAACACGCCCTTGAAACTACAGGGTTTTGCTGCACCTGCGAAAAATGCAGTCCGCCGCCCCTTAACCGATCAGGAGGACCTAGCGGGTTAGCATGCTCGCGTTCAAGACCAGCGTGGAGCCGGGCGATGGACGACGCCGTCATGCGGGCGCTGAAAGCCCACCTGGCCAGCGCCGATCATATCGACGTGAGCCGCTACCAGTTCGTCAATATGGACGCGGTGCGGGCTGCGGCGGGAGAGCTCTGGCCGGATGTCCGCCAGCGGGTCTTCCTCGCAGCGCGGTCCATTATCGAACGCCGGCTGGCTGAAGCAGACCTGGTCATCCAGTGCGCGACCGGCTTTCTGGTCATCTTCAAGGCGCTTTCCGGGGCTGCGGCGGACCAGACCACCGCCCGTATCCGCGAAGACCTCGAACGCTTCTTTCTCGGCGAAAAATTCGCCGAGCTGCTGCGCGTGGAAGCCACGAGCGAGAAACTGACCCCGGCCGAATTCGAGGCTGCGCTGGCCGCCGCCGGGGGCGTCGACGAAAGCGCCCCGCCTGCGAGCCCGAAGCCGCCAGACCCCGGGAAACCGGCCCCGGCCGCGCTCGGCGGGCTGAGCTTCCTGCCGGCCTGGGACGTGCGCCGCGAAGCGGCGGCGAGCTATTTCGCCGATCCGCGGCTGGTGACCGAATCCGGCGCACCGGACGCCGCAGAAACGGCCGCAGTGCTCAAGCGCCCCGACGACCGGCTCGCGTTCGATCTCGCCGTTCTGGAGCGTGCAGCCGCAGCCCTGAAGAGCGCGCTCAGCCACGGCGCGCGCTGCGCGATCATCGTGCCCGCAGGCTACGCCGCGCTGGGCTTCAGCCGCACACGGTCGAGCTATGTCACAGCGCTGGCCGCCCTGCCCCGCGATCTCCGCCAGCTCGTCTGGGTGAAGCTTGTCGGCGCGCCAGCCGACGCACCGGGCGCGGCGATGGCCGAGACCGGCCGCATCGTGCTGGCCCACACCCCGCACCTGTTCGTTCAGGCCGACCTCAAGGCGCTCACTCTGGAGCGGTATCTGCAGACCGGCGCGAGCTTCATCGGCGCGAGTTTTCCGAAAAAGCTCACCGAGGCGGCGCGCTCCGATCTCGACGGCTTTCTCGCCCGCGCAGGCCGCGCCGGCGCGCCGGTCTGGTTCGACGGTGTGGACGATTGGGACCGGCTGCGCACAGCCTCGAAAACCCCCGCCAAGCTTCTGGCGGGCGCTGCGATAGGCCGTCTCGACGCCCCCGCCGCGCCTTACCGCATCACCCGCACGAAGCTTTTATCCAAAGCCGCCTGAGCCCGCGCTTGCCGGAGCGCGCATGGCCGCCCTACCCTTCCTGGAACTTTAGAACCGGGGAGACCTCATGATCCTGACCACAGCCCTGGCCGGCGCGCTCGCCGCCGCCCAGCCCGCCGCAGGCGGCCCGCTCCAGTTCGCCGACGTGTTCGGCCTGGAGATGGCGGCCGATCCGCAGATCAGCCCGAACGGCGAAACCATCGCCTATGTCCGCCGGTCGAACGACATCATGACCGACCGGACCCGGCAGGCGGTCTGGGTGATCGATTTCGACGGGGGCGATCATCGCCCGCTGGCCGCCGGATCGGCGAATTACTCGAGCCCCGCCTGGGCGCCGGGCTCGGACAAGGTCGCGGTGGTGGCGTCCGAAGATGGCGAAACCCGGCTCGAGGTGGTCTGGCCCGCGACCGGGCGCTCGGCGCGGCTCGCCACCCTGCCTTTCGGACCGGGCGGGCTGACCTGGTCGCCGGACGGGCGGTTCCTGGCCTTCACCCTGTTTACGCCCGCGCCGGGTCCGCAGGTCGATATCGGCCTGCCGCCCAAGCCTCCGGGCGCGGAATGGGCCGACCCTGCGATCGTCGACGAGACGACGCGGTACGAATTCGACGGCGTCGGCGAAATTCCTGACGGCGTCAGTCAGATCTACGTGATCAGCGCCGAGGGCGGCGCGCCCCGCAAGCTGACCGAGTTCGAGTCAGGCTCGGTCTCGGGCCTGGAATGGACGCCGGACGGCTCGGAAATCTTCTTCTCCTGGGGCGGCCGGACCGAGGACGGGTTCGACTTCCGCACGTCCGACATCTGGGCTGTGGGTCTTAGCGGCGGCGCCCCGCGCCAGATCACCGATTTCCCCGGTCCCGAAGGCAGCCCGGCGATCTCTCCGGACGGCCGGCGGCTCGCCTTCCTCGGCGAGGAGGCGCGCGAGGAGAGCCATATCGACACCAATCTCTACGTCATGGACATGGCCGGCGGCGCGCCCGAACAGCTGCTCGCCGATCTCGATCGCGGCATCGACCAGATCGCCTGGGCGTCGGATCGCGCGCTCTTCGTGCGCTATGACGATCGAGGCCGCACGATGCTGGCGCAGGCCGATCTGCGCGGCGGGCTGGACGTGATCACCGATGCGATCGGCGGCACGACCTTCGGCCGCCCCTACACGTCGGGCTCGTTCTCGGCGTCTGAGAACGGCCGCTGGGCGGCGACGCTGGCGAGCGCGACCGATCTCGCCGACGTGGGCGCCGGCACGCGCCGCGGCGGGCGTGAGCTCACCGATCTGAACGCCGACGTGCTGGGCCTGCGCGATCTGGCCGAGGTCGAGCGCTTCACCTGGGAAAGCAGCGCGGACGGTCAGGAAATCCAAGGCTGGATCGCCTATCCGCCGGACTTCGATCCTAACGAGACCTACCCGATGATCCTCGAGATCCATGGCGGGCCGCACACCGCCTACGGGCCGCAATTCTCCGGCGAGGTCCAGCTCTTCGCCGCCGCGGGCTATGTCGTGCTCTACACCAACCCGCGTGGTTCGACGTCGTACGGCGAGGCCTTCGCGAACGAGATCGACAAGAACTATCCCGGCCAGGACGTCGACGATCTTCTCTCCGGCGTCGACGCGCTCGTCGCGCGCGGCTTCGTCGATCCCGAGCGGCTGTTTGTGACCGGCGGGTCGGGCGGCGGGGTGCTGACCGCCCAGCTCATCGGCGTGGCGCCGGACAAGTTCGCCGCGGCCGCCGTGGGCAAGCCGGTGATCAACTGGACGAGCTTCGCGCTCGCCGCCGATATCGGCCCGACCATCTACCGCTACTGGTTCGGAGTCACCCCGTGGGAGGATCCCGATCAGTACTGGCGGCGCAGCCCGCTTTCCCTGGTCGGAAACGTCGAGACCCCGACGCTGGTGTTCGTCGGCGCGGAGGATCGCCGTACGCCGGTCTTCGAAGCCGAGCAGTACTACAACGCCCTGCAGATCAGGGGCGTGGAAAGCCGGCTCGTACGCATTCCGGGGACCTATCACGGCATCGCGGATTCGCGGCCCTCGCGCCTTCTGCAGAAGGCCGGGCACATCCTCGCCTGGTTCGAAGCGTACGATCCGGGCGCTGAATAGCGACACGGTCCGGAGCTGAACGGCGCCGCGCTCCGCCGGGGGCGCGGCGCCTTTTTATTTGCTCTGCGACACCCATATGACAGGGAGACGTTCGAGGGGTCGCGCGCCTGACGCAAATCGGCTATATCGCGCCGCAGCAATTTCACCGACGGGCCGCGCCTGCCGCTTCAAACCGGGCGCGCCGCAGGAGATCACGATGCAGCTGACCATGATGAAGGCCAAGCTTCACCGCGCCTCGGTGACCCAGGCCGATCTGCACTATGAGGGCTCGATCTCCATCGACGCCGATCTGCTGGAAGCCGCCGGCATTCTGGTGAACGAGCAGGTCGACGTGCTCAACATCAACAATGGCGAGCGCTTCACCACCTACGCCATTCCCGCTCCGCGCGGCTCGAAGACCTTCGGGATCAACGGCGCCGCCGCGCGTCTGGCCCAGCCCGGCGACCGGATCATCGTCGTGAGCTACGCCATGATGGACGCCGAGGCCGCCCGCGTGTGGGAGCCCACCGTCGTGCTGCTGGACGCCGACAATCAGGTCACCGAAGTCTCGGGCCGCTCGGGCCGGAAGATGGACGCGGCCTAGCCTGGTCGATTACACCCGAAAAAAGAAACCCCGGCGCGGCGCGCCGGGGTTTTTTGTTTGATCTGCTCAGGCGCTTATTCCGCTGCATTGAGCCAGCGCTTGGCTTCGAGCCGGGAGATCGTGCGTTCGTGCACCTCGTCCGGGCCGTCGGCGAGCCTGAGCGTGCGGATGCCGGCGTAGGACGCCGCCAGCGGGAAGTCGTCTGAGACCCCGCCGCCGCCATGGACCTGGATGGCGTCGTCGATGACCTGAAGGGCGACACGCGGCGCGGCGACCTTGATCATCGCGATCTCGCCGCGGGCGGCCTTGTTGCCCACCGTGTCCATCATCCAGGCGGCCTTCAGCGTCAGAAGGCGGGCCATCTCGATATCGATGCGGGCACGCGCGATCCGGTGCTCCCACACCGAGTGCTTGATGACCGGCTTGCCGAAGGCTTCCCGGCTCATGGCGCGCTTGACCAGCAGCTCCAGCGCGCGCTCGGCGGCGCCGATCGTGCGCATGCAGTGATGGATGCGGCCCGGGCCGAGGCGGCCTTGCGCGATCTCGAACCCGCGGCCTTCGCCCAGAAGCATGTTCGAGGCGGGCACGCGCACGTTCTCGAGCTTCACTTCCATATGCCCGTGCGGCGCGTCGTCATAACCGAAGACCGGCAGGTGACGTTCGATGGTCACCCCCTCGGCGTCCGCAGGCACCAGAATCATTGACTGCTGGCGGTAGGTCTCCGCCTCAGGATCGGTCTTGCCCATCAGGATGAAGACCTTGCAGCGCGGATCGCCCGCGCCCGAGCTCCACCATTTGCGCCCGTTGATCACGTACTCCTCGCCCTCGCGCCGGATCGAGCACTCGATATTCGTCGCGTCGGAACTCGCCACGGCCGGCTCGGTCATCAGGAAGGCGGAGCGGATCTCGCCTTCCAGGAGCGGCTTGAGCCATTTTTTCTGCTGTTCGGGCGTGCCGTAGCGGGTGAGCACTTCCATGTTGCCGGTGTCCGGCGCGGCGCAGTTGAACACCTCGCTGGCCCAGACCACCCGGCCCATCTCCTCGGCCAGCGGGGCGTAGTCGGCGTTGTTCAGGCCCGCGCCTTCTTCGGAGTCGGGCAGGAACAGGTTCCACAGCCCCTCGGCTTTGGCCTTGGCTTTCAGCTCCTCGATGATCGGCAGGACCTGCCAGCGGTTCTGCCCGAAGCCCTTGAGCTGGTCGTGATAGGTCTTCTCGTTGGGGTAGACGTGCGCGTCCATGAAGGCGCGCACGCGAGCGAGATAGTCCTTGCACAGGTCCGAGTATTCGAAGTTCATGGCCGGATCGGTCCTCCCTGATTTTTCGCCAGCATAACCATCCGTACGGAAAATCCACCCGCGACATGACGACCGCCGGCTTTCTCATCGCAGTCGCGTTCACCGCCGCGCTGTCGGCGATGTTCGGCATGGCCGGCGGGCTGGTGCTGATGGGGGTGCTGGCCGCGCTTTATCCGGTCAGCGCCGCGATGGTCACGCACGGCGTGGTGCAGTCGGTCTCCAACGGCTGGCGCGGGGCTCTGCTGCGGCGCTGGGTGATCTGGCGGGCGGTGGGCCTGTTCGTCATCGGCAGCGTCCTGGCGGCGGGCGGGCTCGCGCTGGTCAGCGTGATTCTGCCCAAGGCCTGGCTCTTCGTCGCGCTGGGGCTCGTCCCGTTTCTGGTGTGGCTGCCGAAGGACCGCTTCGCGCTCGACGCAAGGCGCACCGCGGACGGGCTCGCAGGCGGGGTGCTGGTCACCGGGCTGAACGTGGTGGCCGGGGTGTCCGGCCCGCTGCTCGACGTCTTCTTCCAGCAGGTCGAGACCGACCGCCGCGCGATCGTGGCCACCAAGGCGGTCTGCCAGGTGTTCAGCCACGCGGTGAAGATCGCCAATTACGCCGGCCCTGCGCTGAGCCTCGCGGGCGGCCTCGAGGGCGGCCCGCCGCTCTGGGCGCTCGCGCTCGCCGTGCCGGTGTCGATCCTGGGCACGACGCTCGGCGCGCGCCTGCTCGATCAGATGAGCGACGCGAACTTCCGCCGCTGGACCAAATGGATCGTGACCGCGATCGGGCTGGTCTATCTGGCGCGCGGGATCGCGCTTCTCGTCTAGAGCCTGAACCGCCCCACGATCGGGGTGTGGTCGGACGCCTTCTCCTTGCCGCGCGGCTCGCGGTCGATCTCGACGCCTTCCAGCCTGTCGGCCGCCTGCGGGCTCATGAGCAGGTGATCGATGCGGATGCCGTGGTTTTTCGGCCAGGCGCCGGCCTGATAGTCCCAGAACGTATACTGATGCGCGCGGCCGTCGGCCTGCTCGAACGCGTCCGCCCAGCCCAGGTGACGGATGGCGTAGAAGGCGTCCCGGCTCTCTGCTCGGAACAGCGCGTCGGCGGACCAGGCGGCCGGGTCGTACACGTCGGTCTCGCGGGGGATGATGTTGTAGTCTCCGGCGAGGATCACCGGCTCTTCGTAGGTCAGAAGCTCTGCGGCGTGGTTTTTCAGCCGTGCCATCCAGTCGAGCTTGTAATCGTATTTCGACCCCGGCGCGGGGTTGCCGTTGGGCAGGTAGATCGAGGCCACGCGCACCGGGCCGCTTTCCGCGCTGATCACCGCTTCGAGATAGCGCGCCTGCGGCTCTTCCTCCCGGCCGGGGAGCGCGCGGTGGGCGACCTCCTCGATCGGCCGGCGGCTGAGGATCGCCACGCCGTTATAGCTCTTCTGGCCGGCGGTCTCGACGTTATAGCCGAGCTCTTCGATCTCCAGCCTCGGGAAGGCCTCGTCGACGGTCTTGATCTCCTGAAGGCAGGCGATGTCGGGCGATTTTTCCTTCAGCCAGTCCAGCACGTTGGGCAGGCGGGCCTTGATCGAGTTGACGTTCCAGGATGCGACGGCGAGAGTCATGGTTAACGGCAGATCCAATCGAGCGGAGGGGACTATGGCGGACGTCGAGGCGGGGCCGGACGAAGCGCCCGAACCCAAGCGCTACACGTTTTGGAGCTGGCTGGCCATGCTGGCGGCGAGCGCGGTGGCGCTTACCGTCGGCTTTTTCTCGATGGGGCTGTGGCTCCCGAACATGATGACCTTCGCCGGCGCGCAGGCGTCAGGCGCCGAGCCGAACGCCGCATACTGGACGGTCTTCACCTTCATGAGCGCAGGGCCGGCCTGCGCCGCGATCGGCTTTGTCGGCGGCTGGATCGCCTTCACCCTGTTCCGGGCGCCCAAGACCGGCGCCAAGCTCGCCTTCTACCTGCCGGTGGTGTGGACCGTGGCGCTCTTCGCCTGGCTCGCACTCGTCACCGCCCTGCCCTTTTGCGAGGACAGCCTGACCTGCGGGCTTTGACGGTGGTCGGGGCCTAAAGCGCCGTCCAGCGATCGCGCATGCCCAGCTGGCGGAACACCTCGGCCCAGTAGGCGCGCAGCACGGTTTCCTGATCGCGCTCCCAGCCCCGCCGGGGAATGAGGTGGATCTCGATGGTCACGCCGTAGAGCGCGTCGCCGTATTCCGCCTCGACCGCAGCGGCGACGCTGCGCGGATCGGGCAGCCGGGTCGCGAGATCGCCGCGCGCACGGCCGTAGACCGTGAACAGGCGTGAGTTCTGCAGCATGTCGGAAACCAGGATCACCGTGCGGCCCGGCGTGTCGCGGTCGAAATCGTCCTCGACGGCCAGGCGCGCCAGCGCCTCCACGATGGGGCTCGCCGGGCTTTCCTTGGGCTCGACGAGGTCCGCGAGCGCGTCCTGCAGCGGCGCTTCGAACAGGGCCTGATAGCGCGCTTCGACGCGCTGGGGGTTGCGGTAAAGCGGATTGATCTGCTCGCCCCGGCCCGGATTGCACAGCGCGAAGCCGTTGGTGTTGATCAGCTCGCCGCGTGCGTCGAGTTCGTACAGAGAGAGCTTCTCGCTGATCCGCAGCCGGTCGCGCGCGTCGAGCACAAGCGCCTCGATCTCCTCGGCCTGCTCGGGCGTGTAGAAGTCGGTCTTGTCGATGACCAGCGCCATGTGCGGCGGGGTGTCGCCGGCCAGGCACAGCGTGTCTGGATCGTATTCCTCGGGCTGGAGCACGAGGGCGGCGTAGCTGATCGCGCCGAGCACGCCGAGCACGATCAGGATGTTGAAAACGCCGAGTACGTCCTTGCTGCGCATGTGATCCCCTCTCTCACCGCTTGCAACGCGTCCGGGGCCGGTTCGCTCCGGCCCCGGTGGTCAGTCTAGACCCGCGGCGGGGGTTCTGAGGAGTAGGGTTCCTCGTCCCGGCGCGCGCCGGGCTCTCCGCGATGGCGGGCGCGGGCGTGCGCGGCGGTCGCATCCTCGACCTCTTCGGCGAACAGGTCGTCGATGCGGTGCTTGAGATCGATCGCCCGGCGGCGCGTGGAGCGCGGATCGGTCGGATCCTCCTCGCCGTCCGCGACGCGCTGGGGCGGGGGCAGCTGCTTCAGGACCGCGGCGAGATAGGAGCTCGCGTTGATCAGGCGGCGATGCGCCGCGCCGTAGCCGATCAGACGATCATCGAAGGTCGCGCCCTTGAAAGCGGCGATGATCGCGAACGTCACGCCCAGGATGAAGAGCAGCAGAGCCTCGAGCGTCTCAAACGCGCCGAAGGTCAGCGCACGGGTCACCGGCGCCAGCATTTCGCCGGTCTCGCTCGTCCCGCCCAGCGCGAGCGCGGCCGCGTTGATCTCCAGAAGGTCGCGATAGTGTGCGGCCGTGAAGTTCAGGAACACGATCGCGATCGCGGTTGCGGGCACGAACAGCGCCGCGGCGGCGAAAGAGAAGGGACGGTGCGGGTTCTGCAGCATCCTCAGGCCCAGGAAGCCGATCACGAAGAAGCTGGCGACGACGTTCGCCGCGGCCACGGTGATCGCC
This sequence comes from Oceanicaulis sp., assembly GCA_040112665.1. Classification (NCBI taxonomy): domain Bacteria; kingdom Pseudomonadati; phylum Pseudomonadota; class Alphaproteobacteria; order Maricaulales; family Maricaulaceae; genus Oceanicaulis; species Oceanicaulis sp. Next base: position 2,931,616 of record CP157796.1, read on the forward strand.
TGGATCCAGCCGCCGAGCAGGCCGAGATCGGAGCCCTTGGAGAAGAAGTACGCGTTCGCCAGGCCCTCGAACAGGATCAGACCCGCCAGGATGGAGAAGGTCATGATGTGGCTGTCGGGATAGGCCGGCGCACGGCGGATCGGCTGAACGCCGGTGTCCTCGCCGAAACGAGAGCCGCGCGTGTCGCGGAAATTCAGATAGGCCGAGTAGGCCGACGCTGCGCGCTGATACGCGTAGGTCAGCCGGTCGGAGATCTGGTGTGCTTTCTGTTCGACCTTGTCGTCCAAATCGCCCCCCGAAAGCAGATCGCGGTTGCTCATCGGGCTGCGGCGCTTGGTCTGGATGTGATCGTCCATGGCTCGGCCCCTTTTCTTTCACGCCCCATATTAACCAAAACGCGCGCCGCCGTCCCGAGTTTGACCGAAATGAGGTTTTTTCGCCGCATTTCCCGGCCTCAAATCGCCATATTCCGTGGCGCTGCGAAGCGGGCTGGCCTTTTTCCAGCCTGAATGTTCACCTTTGTGAACGTTAACGAGCCGGGGTGTGAACCCGGCCTGAACGAAGCGAAGCGGGAGGCGGGGCGTGACCGGCAAGGTTCCAATCACGGCGACCCGGCGGGGCGTGTTCGGCCTCGCCGCCGGAGCGGGGGCGGGCCTGGCCGGGGCCGCGTCCGCGCAGGAGCGGCCTTCCGTCACCGCGCAGACGATCGGGTGCGCCGAGCCGTTGTTCGGGGTTTCGTATACAGACGCCGAGCGCGAACAGATGCTCGGCGGGATCGAAAGCTGGATCGCCCGCGCCGAACAGCTGCGCGCCAGCGAAAAACCCAACACCCTCGCACCGGCGCTGACCTTCGATCCGCGCCTACCCGGCCGCGACTACCCCACGAGCGCCGAGCCCGGCGTGCGCGGCCTGCCGCATTCGGCCGGACCGCTGCCGTCCGATCCGGTCGACATCGCCTATGCGCCTGTGTGGCGGCAGGCCGACTGGATGGCCCGCGGGCTGATTCCGAGCGCGGAGCTGACCGAGATCTATCTCGCGCGGATCGCAGCCTACGATTCGGCTCTGGAGTGCTTTGTCACCGTCACCGCAGAGCGCGCGCGCACCCAAGCGCGAGCCCGCGACGCCGAGCGCGCGGCCGGCCGGATGCGCGGCCCGCTGCACGGCGTTCCTTACACGCTGAAGGATATTATCGACGTCGAGGGACTGCCCGCGACCTGGGGCGCGAGCGTCTATTCCGACCGGGTCGGGACGCAGACCGCCGTGATCGCCAGGCGCCTCGAAGACGCCGGGGCGGTCCTCCTGGGCAAGGTCACCTCCGGCGCGATCGCCTATGGCGACATCTGGTATGACGGGGTGACCCGCAATCCGTTCAATCCGCGCGAAGGCAGCTCGGGCTCCTCGGCCGGCCCGGCTTCGGCGACGGCTGCGGCGCTGTGCGCGTTTTCGATCGGCACCGAGACGCTGGGCTCCATCGTCAGCCCCAGCCATCGCTGCGGCGCGACCGGGCTGAGGCCCACCTTCGGCCGCGTCGCGCGGACCGGGGCGATGGCGCTGTGCTGGTCGCTGGACAAGATCGGGCCGATCGTCCGCTCCACGCCGGACGCCGCGCTCGTGCTTGCCGCGATCAACGGCGCCGACGCCGGCGATCCGGCCAGCTTCGAGACCCGCTTCGGCGCAGACTTGTCTCGCGATCTTTCAGGGCTGAGGCTCGGCTACAATGCGGCCTGGTTCGAGGCGGCCGCCGAACCCGACCGCGCCGCGCTGGACGCGGCCCGCGCGCTCGGCGTAACGCTCACGCCCTTCGACGTCGATGCAGAGCCTTGGGGCTCGATGCTGATCCAGCTCGAGGCCGAAGCCGCCGCCGCGTTCGAAAACCTCACGCTGGACGATCTCGACGACCGTCTGCGCTGGCAGGACGACGCGGCCTGGCCGAACACCTGGCGTCGGGCGCGCTTCGCCTCGGCGGTCGATTTCGTCAACGCCGACCGCCTGCGCCGCAAGGCCCAGATCATGATGGCCGAAAAGATGGAAGACCTCGACGCCGTGATCGGGCCGAACTTCGCCGGCGGCATGCTGCTGATCACCAACTATACCGGCCATCCCCAGCTCGCCTTCCGCTCGGGCTTCACCGACCAGCCCACCCGCACCCTGTCCGGGGCGCCGGTCGCAGGGCCGGGACAGACCTTCACCGTTCCGCACGCCACGAGCCTGTGGGCTCCGCTGTTTGAAGAGGACACGATCCTCGCGCTCGGAGCGGCGATCGAGACCCGGCTCGACGTGGCCGCCATCCGTCCGTCTCAATTTTCCTGAGGACCAGCCATGACGCTGAAATTCTACGATTGCGCCACCGCGCCCAGCCCGCGCCGCGCCCGCATGGCGCTCGCCGAAAAACGGGTCGATGTCGAGACGATCGAGGTCGATCTCGCCTCGGGCGGCCAGTTCGCGCCGGAGTTCACAGCGATCAATCCGCGCTGCACCGTGCCGGTGCTCGTGACGCCCGAAGGCGAGGCGCTGTGCGATAACGCGGCGATCGTGCGCTGGCTCGAAGCGGTCTATCCCGATCCGCCGCTGCTGGGCCGCTCGCCGATCGAGCAGGCGCGCGTCGCCGAATGGGTCTGGCGCGCCGAGTTCGAAGGGCTCGTCTCGGTGATGGAGGTGCTCAGAAACACCTCAAAGGCGCTGAAGGACCGTGCGCTGCCCGGTCCCGATCCGGTCGCCCAGATCCCCGAGCTCGCCGAGCGCGGCCGGGCCAGAGGCATGAAGTTTTTCAAGGTGCTCGATGAGCGGCTCCAGGACAATCCCTGGCTCGCCGGCGACGGGTTCAGCTTCGCCGACATCACCGCCTTCGTCTTTGTAGAGTTCGCCGCCTGGGTGAAGATGACCCCCGGCGAGGATCTCAGAGCGCTGGCCGCCTGGCGTCAGGCCTGCGCGGCCAGGCCGAGCGGGAAAGTCTGAGCGGGCCTGCGCCCCCCACTTCCCAAACCGCCCGGTCCGCGCCACATAATCTGTCGCCCCGTCGAACACGCCGCATCGGGCGGCGCGGGAGGGTGCGGACCTTACTTTCATGAGCGGACGGAAACTGCGGGTCTCCGGACTCGAATTCGCCTCGGCGCTGGCCGGAGCGGCGTTTTTCGGCGTGACGACCTTCTTCGCAATCGGAACCGCCGTCTGGGCGATCCTGTCGATCGTCGGCGCGAGCCTGCCGGTCATCGGCGTCGGCGAGGCGGCGGCGGGGCTGGCTTGTCTCGCGCTGACGATCGTCATCGCGAGGCGGGCGCTGGCCCTGGCGGCGACTGAAAGCGCCGCCTAGGGCTAACGACCGCGCCGGCGCCTACTTGCCGTGATTGGCGCGCCATTTCTCCATGGACTGCGAGATGGCGAAGGTCTCGCGGTATTTCGGGCTGCCGGCGGGGCGCGGCGCGCGATCGCGGGTCAGTTCCATGATCTCGGCGAGCTTGTTGTGCGCAGCGCCGGCCTGGCCTGCGCCGATATAGGCGTGAAGCTCGATCAGCGCGCTCGCCAGCGGATCGTCCGCGCGAATGACGAAATAGGGTTCGTCTTCGGCCAGATCGGGCAGGCAGTCGTACTGGCTGGGATTGGCTTTCGAGCCGAGGGGGGCGTCGGTCATGGTCTCGCTCCGCTTGCCGCCGGCGCGTCGATCGCGACCGGCTGTTCGCGCCCATCTAACCTGCTTCGCCCGCCCGGCGCCTACCCTTCTTTGAAATGCGGCGCATTCAGGAACTTCCTTCCGCTCCGGCGATTGCGTCCTCAGAAGCCGCAAACAGGGAGCCCTCCATGCGCATTTCCGAAGTCATGACCCCGAACGCCGTCGTCACCACCACCGATGCGCGCTGCTGCGACGCCGCCAAGCTGATGGCCGAGCACGATATCGGCTCGGTGCCGGTGCACGAATCCGAAAAGCTGGTCGGCATGGTCACCGACCGCGACATCACCACCCGTGTGACCGCCAAGGAACACGGGCCGGAAACCCCGGTCAGCGAAGCGATGAGCGAGCGCGTGCTCTATTGCCGCGAGGACGACGAGGTCGCCGACGTCTGCCGCAACATGGCCGAACAGGCCGTGCGACGCCTGCCGGTCGTTGACGGAGACAAGCGCCTGGTCGGCATGGTGTCGCTGGGCGATCTGGCCGAGCACGGCGACGATGCGGCCGCCGGTGAAACGCTCGAACGCATCAAGGAAGCGTCCAGCGACGCCAGGCGCTAAACCGAGGCCTTGCGCGGGGCGGCGTCTTCGTCGAGCCGCGCCCCGCGGGCCATCGACTTGCCGAACAGAAGCGTCAGGAAGCCCGCCGGGCCGTCGCTGACGGTTCGTGTCAGGTGCGCGGCCAGATCGGGCGGGATCGAGCCCTCCGGCGCGAGCGGTTCGAGCGCGGCGACGGCGGCTTCGAACGCCGCTTCGTCCGCCTCCCGGTCGCCGGTGAGGTCTGCCATGCGCTGCAGAACCGAGGTCGTGGCGAAGGGCGAGCCGCCGGCGTCGCGCAGCGTGGCGAGATTGAGCCCGTCGAGCACTTCGGGTTTCTGGCGCGCCACCCCGTTGAAGATCGAGAACATCAGGCTGCCGTTCTCGAGATCGGTGGACATCGAGAACAGCTGGTTCTGCAAAAGCAGCACCAGCCCTTCATACCGGACGCCTTCCACGCCCACGACGGAACGGATGAGACCGTCCGGACGCCGCTGAATAAGGCAGATGTCGTGTACGAACCGGCCGCATTCCTGAAAATCAACGACATCCGGGGAGAGTCCACCGATGGAGCCCCGTCGCCTTGCACTGCGGCGGCTCACCGCGTGCTTGAAGCGGCGTCGCGCCGCCGCTGACGCGGCCCAACTCATCGCCGCCCCTCACCCCGTCAGGTGGAGCACCACCTGGCGGGCGTGGGGGGCGTCGCGATGTTCGAACAGGTAGAGCCCCTGCCAGGTTCCGAGCATCAGCCGCCCGCCGCCGACCGGAACGCCGAGGGAGACCGCGGTCAGCGCTGACTTGATGTGCGCGGGCATGTCGTCAGGGCCCTCGGTCGTGTGGCGCAGCCATCCCATCGACGGATCGTCGCCGGGCGGAACCAGCCGGCGGAAGAACGCGTCCAGATCGCGGCGCACGTCCGGATCGGCGTTCTCCTGGATCACCAGCGAGCACGAGGTGTGCCTGACGAAACAGGTCAGAAGCCCCTCGCCTGCGCCTGCGCCTGCGCCGGCGACGAACTCGCCCGCGGCGTCGGTGAACTCGTATAGCCCCGGCCCGCGGGTCTGGAGCGTGATCGTCGTCTGGGTCATGGGCTGAGCCTATCGCGGCGAGAACGGCGCCCTCAAGCGGTACGAAGCGCCTGAGTCGGAAAGGAAACCCTGTGCGCGCCCTGCGTGTTGCCGAGTCCGAAGCTACAAGCACAGGGAGACGTCACCATGAAATGGCTCAACGCGATCGCGCTCATCCTCGTCATCATCGGCGGCATCAACTGGGGTCTGGTCGGCCTATTCGACTTCAACCTCGTCGCCGCCATCTTCGGCACCGAAAGCTGGTTCACCAACCTCGTCTACATTCTGGTCGGTATCGCCGCGCTTTATTCGATCTACCTGCTCAAGCCGGTGATCCAGAACGACAGCGCGCACGCGCACACCGGCTCGCACGCCCATTCGAGCGGCCGCGCGTAACACGCGCTCAGGCTCTGTGACAGAGCTCTGAAACGACAAAGCCCCGGCCGGCCGGCCGGGGCTTTCTTTTCGTGCGCCGAACACCGGCGGATCAGGCGAGCTCGGATTCAGGGACGGCCTGAAGCAGCTTTTCTATCTGTTGGCGGCCCTGACCGATCAGGGTTTCGAGTTCGCCGTCGAGCCCGAATTTAGAAGCAATCTTCTGGATGCGCTGCATCTCGGCGTTATCGAAATCACCGTCTGCGAAGGCGACCATGGCGGACGCCCGGACAGCGATCCGCGCATCGTCGGCCGCGACGCGGTTCGCGCCGCCGAACCCGTACTCGTCCAGCACCTTGTCGCCCGTGCGCGCGATCGCGGCGTAGTTTTCGTCGACGAACTTTCGGTCGATTTCTGCGCCGATCGACGCGCGCGCCACGATCTGGATGACGGCCACCTCGCCTTCGGACAGCTCGCCGTCGGCCGCGGCGGTATAGATCATCGACTGCAGGATCAGCCGTGAGCCGGCGACCGCCTCGTCCTCCTGTTTTTTTTCAGGGCTTCGCAGGCTGCGGGCGATCGCTTCGCCCACCCCGACGAGGAACTGAACGCCGCCGAAAACGATCGCGCCCCAGGTGACGACATAGCTCCCGCCCGCCGACGCGTTCGAATAGGTAGCGAGCGTAATGATGATCCCGACGGTGGCGATACCGCCGCCGATGACGATGTTCCTGTTCACTGGAAGTCCCCCATTTTGCAGAGGGAAGGCTAGACCGCTCGGGCCGAATGACCAAATTCATGCCGGGCCGGAGGCTTCCGGAGCCTCGATCAGCGATGCCGCGAAAAAGAAAACGCCCCGGCGCGTCAGGCGCCGGGGCGTTTGCGAATTCGGCCTGGAAACAAGGCCCGCCTAGCTATCCAGGAAGCTACGAAGCTTCCGGCTGCGGCTAGGGTGCTTGAGCTTTCTCAGCGCCTTGGCCTCAATCTGGCGAATGCGTTCGCGGGTCACCGAGAACTGCTGGCCGACCTCTTCGAGCGTGTGGTCGGTGTTCATGCCGATGCCGAAGCGCATGCGCAGCACGCGTTCCTCACGCGGGGTCAGGCTCGCCAGCACCAGCGTGGTGGTCTCCCGCAGGTTCGAATGGATGGCCGCGTCGATCGGCAGGACCGCGTTCTTGTCCTCGATGAAGTCGCCGAGATGGCTGTCTTCCTCATCCCCGATCGGGGTCTCCAGGCTGATCGGTTCCTTGGCGATCTTCATCACCTTGCGAACCTTCTCGAGCGGCATGGAGAGCTTTTCGGCCAGCTCCTCCGGCGTCGGCTCGCGGCCGATCTCGTGAAGCATCTGGCGGGAGGTGCGCACGATCTTGTTGATCGTCTCGATCATGTGCACCGGGATGCGGATCGTGCGGGCCTGGTCGGCGATCGAGCGGGTGATCGCCTGCCGGATCCACCAGGTGGCGTAGGTGGAGAACTTGTAGCCGCGGCGGTATTCGAACTTATCGACCGCCTTCATCAGGCCGATATTGCCTTCCTGGATGAGATCCAGGAATTGCAGGCCGCGATTGGTGTATTTCTTGGCGATCGAGATCACCAGGCGCAGGTTCGCCTCGACCATTTCCTTCTTGGCGACGGCGGCTTCGCGCGCGCCCTTCTGGACGGTCGCCACGATGCGGCGGAAATCGTCGATCGGCACGCCGGATTCCTGCGCCAGCGCGGCGACTTCCTCACGCAGGGCGGTCGCCTCGTTGGATTCGCGCTGGACGAACCGGTCCCAGGCCTTTGACTTGCCGGCCATGTTGGTCAGCCATTCGGGATCGAGCTCGCTGCCCTGGTATTCCTTCAGGAAGTCCAGGCGCGGCACGCCGTGCGCTTCGGCCATGCGCAGGAGCTTGCCTTCCAGGCCGACGAGCTTCTTGTTGATCGCGTCGAGCTGTTCGACCAGCGCCTCGATCCGGGCGTTGTTCAGATGCAGCGAATTGAGATTTGTCACGATCCGCTCGAACGCGGCCTCGTAGGCGTCGCGATCTTTCTTGGCGAGGTCCTTCCCCGCCAGCCGCAGCCCGACGAGCTTGTCCTGCAGGCGGCGGAAAGCGTCGAAATCGGCCGCGATCGCGTCCAGCGTCTCCATGACGCCGTCGCGCAGCTCGGCTTCCATCGCCGCGAGCGACATCGCGCCCTGATCGTCGTCGTCGTCGTCCGAGGACTCGCCGTTCTCGCCTTCGCGCTCGCCGTCCTCGTCGTCGGAGTCCGAGGACTTGGCTTCGGACTCCTCGCCCTCGCCGTCTTCATCCTCGTCTTCGGACGGGGCCGCCGTCGCGTCCTCGCGGACCCCGCCATAGGTGGCGTCCAGGTCGATGATGTCGCGCAGCAGGACCTGGCCTTCCTGCAGCTCCTCGCGCCAGACCATGATCGCTTCGAACGTTAGCGGGCTTTCGCACAGGCCGCGGATCATCGCGTTGCGGCCCGCTTCGATGCGCTTGGCGATGGCGATCTCGCCCTCGCGGGAGAGCAGCTCGACCGAGCCCATCTCGCGCAGATACATGCGCACGGGGTCGTCGGTGCGGTCCTGGGCCGAGGTGGTGTTCTGGCCGGCGACCTCGGTCTTCTTCTTGGATGCGACAGCGCGCGGCTTGTCTTCGTCCTCGTCGGCCTCGCCCTCGTCGCCAGACGAGCCGTCGCCGCCGTCCTCCACGTCGTCCTCGGAGTCCACCACCGTGATCCCCATCTCGGAGAGCTGGGCGAGGATGTCCTCGATCTGCTCGGAGCTGAACTCCTCGCTGGGCAGGACCTTGTTCAGTTCGTCATGGGTGACGTAGCCGCGCTTTTTCGCGGTCTTGATCATCGCCTTGACGGACTGATCTGTAAGGTCGAGCAGCGGGCCGTCCTGGGATTCGGAGGTCGCTTCGGCGGTTTCGGCGGCGGCTTTGCTCATGCGGTGATCGTGCTCCCGGAGGATCGTGCGCGGTGCGGGGTCTTCGCCCTCGCCTCAGCGGCGTTTGCGGTCTCGCCTCACGGCGGCGAGGAAATCTCTCAGCGCGTCGGAATCGCCCTGTTCCAGTACGTCGGCCTGACGTGAGCGCTCCTCGGCGATACGGGCGTCTCGAGCGACCAGCTCCATATAGGAGGCCGAAAGCCTCCGCCAAGCCTCACTACGGCTCTCGGCGTCGGCTTCCTCACCTCCGAGCGCGGCGCGCATCGGCGCGGCGTCGACTCCCAGTCGCGCGAGGTCCGCACCGTAACCGCGCCGGGTCAACACGTCACGCAAGCCGCCGTCGAGCAAGGGCTCCCCAGACAAACAGGCGTCTAGTATCGCGTCACGCAGGCTGTCAAGCGGACCGAAGGAGGTTTCGGCCAAACTCTCGGCTTCAGCCTCGGCGATCTCGGGATGCTCGACCGCCGCCAGCAGCAGCTGTCGCGCCAGCGGATGGGCCCGCCCGCCGCGCTTGACGTTGCGCACCAGTTCGCCAGTCGGCCGCACGGGCAGATCAAATCCGCGCCGCCCGCCCCGCTCGCCGCGGCCGGCATACCCGCCCCGACGGCCGCGCTGCGGCTGGGCGCGAGCAAAAAGCGTATCGAGCCGGGCGTCGAACTCGGCGCGGTATTCCGCCTTCACGTCCGGATCGGCGATCTTGGCGGCGAGAGCCCGCAGGCGCTTCCTGAAGCCCGCACGCCGATCGGGATCGGTCAGCGGCTCGACGGCGAGCTCGCGCTCCCAGAGCACGTCGATCAGCGGGCGGGCTCCCTCGATCGCCTCATTGAGCGCCCTGGGCCCCTTCTCACGCAGAAGATCGTCAGGGTCCGCGCCATCTTCGAGAAAGACGAAGCGCAGCGTCTTGCCCGGTTCGAGCAGCGGCAGGGCCCGCTCGGCGGCGAGCGCGGCGGCGCGCGTGCCCGCGCTGTCGCCGTCAAGGCAGACCACCGGTTCGGATCCGGCGCGCCAGAGCAGCTTGATCTGGTTTTCGGTGAGCGCCGTGCCCAGCGGGGCGACCGCATGGCCCAGGCCGGCGCGGGCGAAGGCGATCACGTCCATATAGCCTTCGGCGACGATCAACCCCCTGGCCTTGACCTTGGGGTCGTTCGCAAACGCGCGCGCCTCGGGATAGCGGTAGAGGATCGAGCCCTTGTGGAAGAGCTCGGTCTCGGGGCTGTTGAGATATTTCGCCCGGGCGTCCTTGCTCATCGCCCGGCCGCCGAACGCGACGAGACGGCCGCGCGCATTCTTGATGGGGAACATCACCCGGCCGCGGAAGCGATCATAGGGCGCGCCGCCGTCGTCAGGCGCGATGAGCAGCCCCGCATCGACCAGCTCGGCCGGCTTGGCGCCCTTCTGCAGCAGGGTCTCGGCGAGGCCCCGGCGGCGGTCAGGCGCGAAGCCCAGGCCGAACGCCTCCATGTCGGCTGCGCTGAGCCCGCGGCGCTCGAGATAGGCGCGCGCCTCCTGCCCGGCCGGGCTTTGAAGCTGGCGAACGAAATAGCCCTGGGCGGCCTCGATCCAGTCCAGCAGCGATTTGCGCTTTTCTTCGGCTTCGGGGGAGCGCTGTTCGGATTTGGGGACTTCGAGCCCGGCCTCGGCCGCGAGGGTCTCGACCGCCTCCATGAAGCTCAGCCCCTGGGTCTTCTGCAGCCAGGTGAACACGTCGCCGTGCTCCTGGCTCGCGAAGCAATGGTAGAAGCCCTTTTCGTCGTTAACGAAAAAGCTCGGCGTGCGTTCTTTCTTGAACGGGCTGAGGCCGACGAACTCGCGGCCCTGGCGCTTGAGCGGGACGGTCCGTCCGATCAGGTCGGACGGGCGGACACGCGCCTTTATCTCGTCGATGAACCCGTCAGGAACCGCCATCTCGCCCCGCGCTCGCAAGAGCCGGAGAGGTTAACCCGGTCACGCCCGGTTCTGAAGCAGCGTCTTCACTTCCTGGCCGGCGCGGGAGAAATCCATGCGGCCGGTGTAGCGCTCTTTCAGGGCGCCCATGCAGCGGCCCATGTCCTTCAGCCCCGTCGCGTCGAGTTCGGCGACCACTTCGCGGGCCGCGTCGGCGATCTCTTTCTCGCCCATCGGCTCGGGCAGGTATTCGGCGACGATCTCGGCCTCGCGGCGCTCGCGCTCGGCGAGGTCGAGCCGGCCGGCCTGCTCATAGGTGTCAGCGCTCTCTTCGCGCTGCTTGAGCAGCTTTTGCAGCAGCGCCTGGATTTCGGTCTGGTCGCAGCCGTCGCAACGGTCGGCGGCGCGCGCAGCGATGTCGCGATCCTTCACCGCAGCCTGGATCAGGCGCAGGGTGGAGACGCGGACCTCGTCCTTGGCGCGCATGGCGTCCTTGAGATCGGCGGTGAGTCTGTCGCGGAGCGACATGGGGAGGCCTCGTGGTGCTTTGCGACGCGAAGAAGCGCCAAGCGATTGAGAAACAAGCGTTTTTCTTGCGCAGCGGACGCTTGACCGGCAGACCCGCCGGGCCTAACTTCCGCGCGTTTGTCCGCCCGCCGCAAGAGCCTTTGCTCGCGCCGGCCGGATGTCTATCGGAGGCGCGCAGATATGCCGGAAGCGGTCGAGAATCAAGAGCAGACCCGATCGGCCGCCGACGAGACGGCCGCACCGGCCTGGGCGACCGCCGCGCTGGCGCTCGCGGACGGCACGGTTTTCTACGGTCACGGCGCGGGCGCGTCCGGCACGGCGATCGGGGAGCTGTGCTTCAACACCGCCATGACCGGCCATCAGGAAATCCTGGCCGATCCCTCCTATGCCGGGCAGATCGTCTGCTTCACCTTCCCTCACGTGGGCAACACCGGCGCCAACAGCCAGGACGAGGAAGCCGCGAGCGAACTCGCCCGCAAGGCCGCGACGGGCATGGTCAGCCGCGCCCGCCTCACCCCGCCGGCCAACTGGCGCGCCGAGCAGAGCTTTGAAGAATGGCTCGCCGCGCGCGGCATCGTCGCCATCACGGGCGTGGACACCCGTGCGATCACCCGCCGCATTCGCGAACACGGCATGCCGATGGCCGCCGTCCAGCACGCCCGTGACGGCAAGCTCGACCTCGACGCACTGAAGAAGACGGCCGCCGCCGCGGCCTCGATGGAAGGCGCGGAACTGGCCGAAGCGGTGTCCCGCGCCACCAAGGGCGAGTGGGCCGAGGGCGGCTGGGGCTGGCCTGACGGGTTTGCGAAAGGCCCTGAAGACGGCCCGCTGGTCGTCGTGCTCGACTATGGCGTGAAGGCGAACATCCTGCGCCGCCTCGTCGCCGCGGGCGCCCGCGTCACCGTGGCGCCGGCGCGCGCCACGGCTGAGGACGTGCTGGCGATGAAGCCCGCCGGCGTCGTCGTCTCCAACGGTCCGGGCGATCCGGCCGCGACCGGGAAATACGCCCTCGACACCATTCGCGGCGTGATCGACGCCGGCGTTCCGGTGCTCGGGATCTGCCTGGGCCATCAGATGCTGGCCCTCGCAGTCGGCGCGAAGACGCTGAAAATGACCCAGGGCCATCACGGCGCGAACCACCCTGTGAAGAACATCGAGACCGGCCAGGTCGAGATCGTCTCCATGAATCATGGCTTCGCGGTCGACAGAAACAGCCTTCCCGCCGCCGCAATCGAGACCCATGTTTCTCTGTTCGACGGAACGAATTGCGGCTTTCGCCTGACCGACAAGCCTGTCTTCGCGGTGCAGCACCACCCCGAAGCCAGTCCCGGACCGCAGGACAGCTTCAACGTTTTCGGCTCCTTCGTCGCCGAGGCGGCTGCGCGCCACCCTCGCTGACGGTTTGCCGGCGTTAAGGTGTCCGCGATAACCTAAAGGTCGATGCGGTCGCCGGACGGCATGTCTGAGAGGGGAAATCGATGACGCTTCGCAAAGCGCTTCTGACGGCGGTATTCGTCGGCGCGGCCATGGCCGTGACCGGGTGCGGCGGCGGCGGAGGCGGCGCGTCCGGCGGTGTCCCGGTGGCGCCGCCCCCTCCTCCGCCGCCTCCTCCTCCGCCTCCGCCGCCGCCGCCACCGCCCCCTCCCCCGGTCGTCCAGCCGCCCTCGGCGTTCGAGACCCCGGAGTATTTCTGGCGCGACTCCGACACCGGCGAGCCGCGAACGGGGCTCCCCCTCATAAACGCGTCATACGCCTATAGCCGCGGCGCGACCGGCGCAGGCGTCCTCGTGGCGGTCGTGGACACCGGGGTGAATCTCGACCACCCGGAGTTCGAGGACCGCCTGGTCGACGGCCTGGACACCGCAGGAAACCGCGGCGCCGACGATACGGGAGACGGTCACGGAACAGGCGTGGCGGGCATCATCGCCGCCAACAAGGACAGCCGGGCGATGCACGGCGTGGCGTTCGAAAGCCTCATCTTGCCAATCCGGGCCGATGTAGTCGGCTCCTGCGAATCTGATGGCGGAGACGGTTGCACTTTCGCTGACCGCGATGTCGCCGAAGCGATCGACGCAGCGGTCGCCAGGGGTGCGCGCGTCATCAACCTTTCGCTGGGACGTGATGCGGAGCTTCGTGACAGCGCTACCTTGACCTTCGCTGCGATGCGCCGCGCCGCACAGGCGGGCGTGTTCCTGGTGGTCGCGGCCGGCAACACCGACGAAGGCGAGACCTTCCCCGATCCGACCCCGGGGTTTCCCGCGACCTTCGTGAACGACCTCGGCGCCAACGGCTTCGCCGTTGCGGTCGGGGCGGTGGATTCCAACAAGCAGATCGCCGACTTCTCGAACGGCGCGCTCGGCGCGGAGAATTTCTACCTGGTCGCTCCGGGCGTCCGGGTCGCCTCGCCGGGCGCCGACGCCGAAAACGGCGATCCGCGATATTTCCTGTGGTCGGGCACCAGCTTCGCCGCGCCCCATGTCGCCGGCGCTCTGGCGCTGCTTATTCAGGCGTTTCCAGGCCTCACCGGCTCGGAAGCGCTGCAGATCCTATTCGATACGGCCGAGGACCTCGGCGATCCGGGCCCCGATCAGATCTACGGCGTCGGCCTGATCGATCTGGAGGCCGCGTTCCAGCCTGTGGGAAGTACGAGCGTCCAAATGGGCGGCGCATCCGGTGAAGCCGTCGATGTCGGGCTGCTGACGATGCCGCCCTCAGGTGCGTCCGGCGACTGGATGTGGCGCTCGGGGCTGCTGTCCGAAGCGGTGCTGCGCGACGGGTATCGCCGCGCGTTCAAAATGGATCCTGAAGCGCCGACCGCCGCGATCCGAAGCTCCGGCCTATCTGCGATGGAAACCGCCGCTGAAGGCGCGCTGTCGCGAACCTCGCGCACAGTCGCAGGCCCGGCCGAGATCAATCTGCGCTACGCCGAGCCGCGGCTTCATGCGCTGAAAAACCTGCCCGCCGAGACCTATGGCGACGCGCCGGACGTGCGCTTCTCCTTCACCTCCGGCGGGCTGACCCTGGAAGCCGGTCGCGGTTTCGCCGCCGCCTCCCCGGTGGAGAGCGCGGGTCAAAGCGCGCTCAGCCCGGCGCTGTTTTCCGGCGCGATCGCCGGGCTGACCGATCAGCGCGACTGGGCCGCGCTTGGTTACAGGATCGGGGACGTGTCGATCGGCTTCCGGGCGGCGGGCACGGGCGAGGACGCCTTCTCTGCGGCGAGCGCGCTCTACCATTTCGGCGAGCACGCTGTCGGCGTCGAAGGCGGTTCCGGCGAAGAGTCGCGTCGCACCCTCGGCGGGCTCTTTTCTGCACGCTTCGGCGTACAGGACCAGACCCGCTCGAATTTCGCTGCAGCGCTGTGGTCCGGGCCGCTTCCGGCGGGCTGGCGAGGCGCTGCGCGGGTCGAATATGCCGACGCCGACATCACCTTGCCGCGCTTCGTCACGCTGGATGACGATGTCGCCGCGAGCGCTTGGAGCGTCGGCGCCGAGCGGTCCTTCGCTGGCGGCGTCTTCGGTCTGACGCTGTCTCAGCCGCTCCGCGTGGAGTCAGGCTCGATCACGGCCTCGATCCCGGTTTCGGTCGATGACGACGACCGGCTCGGCTGGGCGCTGCGCAGCGCGGACCTCACACCTTCGGGCCGGGAAATGTCGCTTGAAGCAGGCTGGCGGGTCGGCCTGGGCGAGCGGACCAGCGCCAACATAGCGGCGCGCTTCACGCGTGATCCGGGCCATATCGCCAAGGCCGAGGACGAAGGCCTCATCTGGATGGGGCTGCGCACGACCTGGTGACCGCTTCGGCGCGACAGGCTGGCGGGCGCCCGCGCTCCGCATTAGCCTGACGCGCTGAATCGGATTGACGGCGCGAGGGCCGAACCATGGCGAGCGCACCGCCGCCGCTGACACTGGAAGAGCGCATCAAGCGCACGCTCGTGCCTCCGAGGCTCGAGCTCAGGCGCATCGTCGCGCGCGAAAAGCGCAAGGGCGAGCCGGGCGTGCGCCTGCTCCCCTTCCTGCTCGATCCCGAACGCGCGGCGATGGATATCGGCGCCAATCGCGGCATCTGGGCCGCAGAAATGGCCGCAGTCTGCGAGACCGTCTGGGCGTTCGAACCCAACCCCAAGCTCTACGCCTTCCTGGAGGCCGCGGCCGATCCGCGCGTGGCCTGCCGCAAGGAGGCGCTGTCCGATGCGGCGGGGCAGGCCGAGCTGCTGATCCCCGGCGAGGCGGGGCGGTATTCCAACCAGGGCGCATCTCTCAACCCCGACAAGGTCGGCGATCAGGCGCATATGCGCGTCGAAGTGACCACCGCCCGGCTCGACGATCTCGATCCCCCGCCGACCGGCTTTCTAAAGATCGACGTCGAGGGCCATGAACGCGCCGTGCTCGAAGGCGCGCGCGGGCTGATTGCGCGGGACCGCCCGGTGATGATCGTCGAGATCGAAGAGCGCCACACAGGCCGCGATCTCGACGGCGAGCTCGATT
This sequence comes from Oceanicaulis sp., assembly GCA_040112665.1. Classification (NCBI taxonomy): domain Bacteria; kingdom Pseudomonadati; phylum Pseudomonadota; class Alphaproteobacteria; order Maricaulales; family Maricaulaceae; genus Oceanicaulis; species Oceanicaulis sp. Next base: position 2,947,089 of record CP157796.1, read on the forward strand.
TCGTCGAATCGTTGGGCTACCGCACGCTGGCGATCCGCGGCGGACGGCTGATCGCGCGCTCGCGCCTCGATGTGGAGCGCGATCACCGCGCGCTCGCCGGGAAGCCGGGCTATGTGAACAATTTCGTGTTCTTGCCGGATTAAGGCTCGGGGACGGGGCATGATCGATCAGGCGGTGTCGCGGAGAAGCGTGCTCGCAGGCGCGGCCGCCCTGACGCTCGCCGCTTGCGGACGGGGCGACGGCGCGCCGTCTGGACTTCTGAGGGTCGCGATCGATTCAGAGCCCGACAGTCTCGATCCGCTCCGCGGCCAGTTCGCCTCGGCCGCGCTGCTGTATAAACAACTCCACGCCCCGCTGACCGAATACTCCCCCACAGGCGGCCTGGCGCCCGGCCTCGCCATGACCTGGCGCAGCGAGGACGCCCGAAGCTGGCGGTTCACGCTGCGCTCCGGACTCGTCTGGTCGGACGGCGCGCCGCTGACCGCAGAGGACGTGGTCTGGACCGCGCAGCGCTCGGTCGATCCGCGCACCGGATTCGCCGATCTCGGCGATTTCTTCGCGGTGCGCGGCGCGCGCGAGGCGCTGCGCGGCGAAGCGCCGCCCGAAGCGATCGGGGTCAGCGCGCCGGACGAACGCACAGTGATCTTCGAACTCGACCGTCCCGTCGGCGCGTTTCCGGTGCTGATGCGGGAATTCTACCCCCTGCCCCGCCACGCGATCGAGGCCGCGCCGGAGCGCTGGACCGACCCGGCGGGCTGGGTCTCGGCGGGCCCCTACCTGCTCAAGGAGCGCGGTGCGCAACGCTTCAGGCTCGTGAAGAACCCGCGCTTCGCGGCGGCAGACAGCGTGACGATCGAGGAAATCGAGATCGCGGTGATCGAGGACTCCGCCGCCCGGGCGCGCGCCTTCCGCGCCGGCGATCTCGACCTCGCAGACCGGCCGCCGCCCGATCAGATCGGCTTCTATAAAGAAGCGCTGGGCTCTCTGATCGAAGGCTTCGACGCGCCGATCCTGACGTATCTGAAGGTCAATTGCGCGCGTCCCGGCCTGTCGGACGTACGCGTGCGGCGCGCTCTGTCCCTGGCGCTCGACCGGGCGCGCCTGAACGACGTTTTCTTCGACGGCGAGGCGACGCCGGCCGACCGTGTCGTGCCCGATCCCGACGCGCCGCCCGCCGCACCGGCCGATCCCGACGCCGCCCGCACCCTGCTCGCCGAAGCCGGGTTCGGCGCTGAAAACCCTCTCTCGGTGACGTTGCGCGCCAGTGCGGGCGACCGCGACCGGCTGGCGGTCGCGATGATGGACGATCTTCAACGCGCCGGCGTGCAGGTCCGGCTTCTCGCGACCTATCCGCTCGATCTCTACCAGGCCGTGGACGGCGGGGATTACGATCTCGCCCTGGGCCGGTTCGACCGAGGCATGAAGGCCGATCCGGACTTCATGCTGCAGCCCTTCATGGAGGGCGGGTTTGCGGACAACACAGGCTGGACCGGCCCGCGCCGGATCGCCTTCGACACCCTGACCGGCGAAGCGCGCGGCACGATCGACGCCGAGGCCCGCGCCGCCCTGCTGGCCGAAGCCGAGCGCATCTTTCTTGAGGAAGCCAGCTCGATCCCGATCGCCTGGGAAAAGGCCTGGTGGATGGTCTCGCCCCGCGTGCGCACCCAGCCCGGCGTCCAGCCCCAGCTCTGGCGCGATCTGGCGCTGGGATGAAAAACGCGCCGGGGCTCCGCCCCGGCGCGTTTAGTCATGGTCCTAGTCCACTTCCCACTCCAAGAAGAGGAAGCCGAAAATGCCTCGGTGGCATTGTGCGATGTTCAACCGCTCCGTTGTTTCCGGCACGTAGGCGCAGAGGAAACCGTCCGGCCCTAAGAGAACAGGCTCGACAAGAACGCCGAACACCGAGACGATCAGCAGCAGCAACATTCGGTAGAGGCTGCGGCCGAACCAAGCAAAAACGAAGACCAGCGACTTGACTAGGCGAAAGATGGCCCGTAGAAGACCGCGGTTTCCGTCCTCAGGCGGAAAGTTGGGCGAGGGTTGCATATGAAACCTCCCTTGCTCCTCGGCGTGGCCCGGCTTCTCCACAAACTGGGCCACGCTTAGAAGCTCCCACCGGTGCTTGGGGCATTCAACTAGCTTAACGGGAATCGCGCGAAGACTCTGAAACCTTCCGTGCGAGCAGGAATTTTTCCGGCGCGTTTTCGGATTTTTCGTCCGGATCAGATCGCAGAAGCCCAAATTTCTCTTGGGCAGGGGCCGAATTTCTTGACTTTTCTACTCCCATACCCGAGTGCTTGCGACCTATGGTTAACAGCTGCGCTGGCGCTGCTGTGTTCGTCAGATCAACGAATGGTATCAAGCGGGTTAGGATGACGAGACGCGCGCAGACCCAGTATCAGAACATCCGGCACGTCCTTAACCGTCTCAGACTGGAAAATAAGGATGAGATGTTCACCCTTCTCGACCGCACGCCTGAAACGGTCACGAACTGGGAACTCGGTCCGACGGAGCACATTCCGCCGAACGTCATCAAGCGGTTCCTAGAGCGCGCAGCGCGACTGTCGGAGGAATACGACTTTCTGGACCGTCTGACAGTAGAAGACTTCGATCTGCCCGCAGCGCAATTCATTGCAAAGCTAGATCGAAGCACCGCGTACCGCGACCCCTTTTGGAACATTTGCCGGGAACAGGTCGTACGGCCTCCGCTCCAGAAGATGCTCGAGCGCAGATACGGCGGGCGCGCCTATTACATGTATTTACCTAAGCACGTGGAAGCAGAACCAACCCCAGAATTTGTAATGCGATCTGTGCTATGGGTCGGCGCGGTCGATGAGACGGGCGTAGAATGCTTCCTTTTCACAGCAGACCACTTCTATCGCGGCGGAGCCTATCGCCCCGATCGCTATAATTTGCTTCATTTAATGTTTGCGCGTCGAATCTCAGATCGACACAATCCAAACTATGTCTCCTTTTCAGGTCGATATTTCATCCTCCGCGACATGGAGAGCAAAAGCGAGAGGGATATCCCGGTCCGCCGGCTAAACGGCGTCGGCCTTCTCACGCTCGACCCTGAACATCTTCCGCGCGCCTGTCCCATTATCCTGGAGTCGGCTCCGCTGGAGGCGTACGCCGCTCAACTGCAGACTTGCAGCGCGTTATTCCGCGACCGCGAGTACGCGAAGATCGACGAAGTTCGCGCGAAGCTAGCCGAAGACCGGCACACCGGCACCATCCGGATCGACAAGGACGAGGCCGCTGCGACTGCGGCGGCAAATCTAGCCCGCTTCCCGAGTTCTGGCGCGCAGGCGTTTCCGGCCGATACGGCAGACGCCTGGCCCACCTCCCCGCGCCGTTAGGCAATCGGCCCGTATTCCACACTCCACTCTTCAATCGGCCTATCGTGAAACGTCGTGTTCGGGCCCGCGTTGATCTCAGCGCAGCGGCCGCAGGAGGCGGTGTTGGCCCAGATGAGGCTTTTGAGGATCGGCGACCGGGTGGCGCATCCAAAATTTGGCGAAGGCGAGGTCGTCGATCTCGAAACCCGGCCGATCTCGGACGCGCACGGCGAGCTGACCTGGCCGGTGGTGGTGAAGTTTCCCAACGCCCGCGAACGCGCCTTGCGCTCGGACACGCTTGAAAAGCTCGCCTCGCCGAAATCGCGGCTGGACGAGCTCGCCGAGACGATCCTCGATTATGAAGCGCGCGCCCGCCGCGCCTATCAGGCGGTGAGCAGTTTCGCCCGCGTGCTGATCGCAGCCTTCGACCGGTATCTCGATCCACGGCCCGGCCATGTCGTCGGCGTGCCTGCGAAAGGCCCCTGGGATCCCAAGAAGGACTGGGGCGACAAGATGTTCGGCCAGGCCCATCCCGACCATCCCACGCTGGAGCCGATCCGCTTCGCCGTCGCCGTGAAGGTGCGCCACGAGGAGACCGACACCACCTGGTGGATCCGCTCCAAGCTGAGCGTAGAGGCGACCGGCGACGTCATCCGCGGCCGGATCGAGGACCGGTTCGACTTCGAACACCACCCCGACGATCCTGACAGCCTCGATCAGCTCTGCGCCCTGCTCTACAAGGACCTCGCCGCCTATTACGCCGACGCGATCAACCGGCACGAGGGCGCGGGCGTGCCCGCACCGATCGGGTTCGATCTGATGCGGGCGTGATCGAGGTTCACTCTCCCCTCGCCAAACCCCTCCGCACGCGTTAAGGACGGGTTTCAGCGTTCATCGACGTGCGTCCGCCCCCGCGGGGAGATTCCCGCGGACGGGCCTTCGCGCGCGCCCGGTCAAGAGAGCCCGCCATGCCCAAGCGCACCGACATTTCCTCCATCCTGATCATCGGCGCGGGCCCCATCGTGATCGGGCAGGCCTGCGAGTTCGACTATTCGGGCGTGCAGGCGGTCAAGGCGCTCAAGGAGGAGGGCTACCGGGTGATCCTGGTGAACTCCAACCCTGCGACGATCATGACCGATCCGGGCCTGGCCGACGCCACTTACGTGGAGCCGATCACCCCCGACATGGTCGCCAAGGTGATCGAGAAAGAGCGCCCCGACGCGCTGCTGCCCACCATGGGCGGGCAGACGGCGCTGAACTGCGCGCTCGAACTCGAACGGCGCGGCATTCTCGACACGTTCGGGGTGGAGATGATCGGCGCGAAAGCCGACGTCATCGACAAGGCGGAGAACCGCGAGCGGTTCAGGAACGCGATGGACTCGATCGGCCTTGAAAGCCCGATCTCGCGCACCGTGCATTCCATGGCCGAAGCCGAAGAGGTGCTTCAGGAACTCGGCCTGCCCGCCGTGATCCGCCCCAGCTTCACGCTCGGCGGCACCGGCGGCGGCATCGCCTACAATGTCGAGGAATTCCGCGAGATCGTCGCTTCGGGCCTCTATAATTCCCCGGTCAACGAGGTGCTGATCGAGGAGAGCGTGCTCGGCTGGAAAGAGTACGAGATGGAGGTCGTTCGCGATCGCAACGACAACTGCATCATCATCTGCTCGATCGAGAACGTGGACCCGATGGGCGTGCATACCGGCGACTCGATCACCGTCGCGCCCGCCCTCACCCTCACCGACAAGGAATACCAGCGCATGCGCACCGCCTCGATCGCGGTGCTGCGCGAGATCGGGGTGGAGACCGGCGGCTCGAACGTGCAGTTCGCGGTCAATCCCGCCGACGGGCGCATGGTCGTCATCGAGATGAACCCGCGCGTGTCGCGCTCGTCGGCTCTGGCTTCGAAAGCCACCGGCTTTCCGATCGCCAAGGTCGCCGCCAAGCTCGCGGTCGGCTACACGCTCGACGAGATCGACAACGACATCACCGGCGGCGCCACGCCGGCGAGCTTCGAGCCGGCGATCGATTATGTCGTCACGAAGATCCCGCGCTTCGCCTTCGAGAAATACCCCGGCGCCAAAGCCAGCCTGACCACCTCGATGAAGTCGGTCGGCGAAGCGATGGCCATGGGCCGCACCTTCGCGGAGTCCGTGCAGAAGGCGCTCAGAAGCCTCGAGACCGGCCTCAGCGGTTTCGACGAGATCGCGATCGAAGGGCTGGACATCGCCGAGGACCAGTCGGGGCGCCGCACCGCGGTCATGGCCGCCCTCGCCCAGCCCACGCCGGATCGTCTGCGCGTCATCGCCCAGGCCTTCCGCGAAGGGCTGACGGTCGAGGACGTGCACGCCGCGTGTTCCTACGAGCCCTGGTTCCTTCGCCAGATCGAGGAGATCGTCGCCGCCGAGGAGCAGGTCCGCATGATGGGCCTGCCCCAGGACGCAGACGAGCTGCGAGCGCTGAAAGCCATGGGCTTTGCAGACGCCCGTCTGGCCAGGCTCGCAAAGACCGACGAGGAGGCCGTGCGCGCCCTGCGCTGGCGGCTGGGCGTGCGGCCGGTCTTCAAGCGGGTGGACACCTGCGCGGCCGAATTCGAGGCCGCCACGCCGTACATGTATTCCAGCTACGAGCCGGGCGGGGATTGCGAGAGCCAGCCGTCCGACCGGAAGAAGGCGATCATCCTGGGCGGCGGTCCGAACCGGATCGGCCAGGGGATCGAGTTCGATTACTGCTGCTGCCACGCCGCCTTCGCCTTCGAGGAGATGGGCGTGGAATCGGTGATGGTGAACTGCAATCCCGAGACCGTCTCAACCGACTACGACACCGCCGACCGGCTCTATTTCGAACCCCTCACCGTCGAGGACGTGATCGAGCTGATCGAGGTCGAGCGCTCCAAGGGCGAGCTTTTGGGCGTTGTCGTCCAGTACGGCGGGCAGACCCCGCTGAAGCTCGCCGGCGATCTCGAGGCCGCCGGCGTGCCGATCCTGGGCACAAGCCCCGACGCGATCGATCTCGCCGAGGACCGCGAGCGCTTCAAGGCGCTGCTCGACGAGCTTGAACTCAAACAGCCGCCCAACGCCATCGCCCGGTCCGAGGCCGAAGCGGCGGTCGCGGCGAAACAGCTCGGCTTCCCGCTTGTGCTGCGTCCCAGCCACGTTCTGGGCGGGCGCGGGATGGAGATCGTGCGCGAGCAGGAAAGCTTCGAACGCTATATCCGCGAGGCGGTCCATGTTTCAGGCAAGGCGCCGCTTCTGCTCGACCGCTATCTCAACGACGCCGCGGAAGTCGATGTCGACGCGGTCTGCGACGGCGACGAGGTCTGGATCGCCGGCGTCATGGAGCACATCGAAGAGGCCGGCGTGCATTCGGGCGACAGCGCCTGCTCGCTGCCGCCCCATTCGCTGCCGCCCGAAACCGTCGAGGAGCTGCGCCGCGAGACCGAGGCGCTCGCCCGCGCCATCAAGGTGAAGGGGCTGATGAACGTGCAGTTCGCGGTCAAGGACGGCGAGATCTTCCTTCTCGAGGTCAATCCGCGCGCCAGCCGCACCGTGCCCTTCGTCGCCAAGGCCATCGGCGCGCCGGTCGCCAAGATCGCCGCCAAGGTGATGGCCGGCGCGAAACTCAAGGACATCCACACCCCGCCCGACGAGCCCGGCCATATCGCGGTGAAGGAGGCGGTCATGCCCTTCGCCAAGTTCCCCGGCGTCGACCCCGTGCTCGGGCCGGAGATGCGCTCGACCGGCGAGGTGATGGGCATCGACACCCGGTTTGAAAGCGCCTTCGCCAAGGCGCAGCTGGGCGCAGGCGTGAACCTGCCGCGCACCGGGGCGGTGTTCGTTTCGCTGAAGGACTCCGACAAGGCGGCGATGATCGAGCCCTGCCGGAAGCTGACCGAGCTCGGCTTCGAGCTGCTGGCCACCGGCGGCACCGCCCAGACCCTGGCCGATGCGGGCGTGAAGGTGCGCAAGGTCAACAAGGTCTTCGAAGGCCGGCCCCATATCGTGGACGCGATCAAGAACGGCGAGGTGCAGCTGGTGTTCAACACTACGGAAGGCCAGCGCTCGCTTCTGGACAGCTATTCGATCCGCCGCACGGCGCTGGAATTGCGCGTGCCCTGCTACACCACGGCCAGCGCCGCACGCGCCGCGATCAAGTCCATCGCGGCGATTGACGCAGGCCAGCTTGAACCGCGCTCGCTCCAGTCATATCGTGGAGGTTCGGCGTCCGGCTGAAACCAATCCGAAGGCCGGGCGTAAAAGCGTGATTAGGACGCGAGAAACAGAAACATCCATGCAAAAGATTCCCATGACCGTCGAGGGCCACAAGGCGCTCGACGAAGAACTTAAGCACTTGAAATCCGTGGAGCGGCCCCAGGTGATCCAGGCGATCGCCGAGGCGCGCGAGCACGGCGATTTGAGCGAAAACGCCGAGTATCACGCCGCCAAGGAACGCCAGGGCTGGATCGAGGGCCGCGTGCAGGAGCTCGAGGACAAGCTCGCCCGCGCCCAGGTGATCGACACCTCCAAGATGGGCGGCGAGCAGGTGAAGTTCGGCGCGACCGTCACCGTGCTCGACGAGGACACGGAAAACGAGAGCACCTACAAGATCGTCGGCGACGACGAGGCCGACGTGAAGTCGGGCAAGATCTCGCTCTCCTCCCCGATCGCGCGCGCGCTGATCAACAAGGAGGCCGGCGACGTGGTCGAAGTGAACGCGCCCGGCGGCGTGAAGAGCTACGAGATCCTGAAGGTCGAGTGGAAGTAGCGGCGCGGGCCGCCTGTTCAGCACACAAAAACGCCGGGGCGGTTCGCCCCGGCGTTTTCGCTTTCCTGCAAGGGAACGTCCGGTTCGGGGTATAGGTCGATCGCGCCGCCTGCATCGCTTGACCCGCGCGGCGAGGCGGGGACGATGGCGGGCATGAGCGAACTGTCCTGTTTCGTGGTCACCGACGGCCGCCGCGGCATCGAGAACCAGGCTCTGGGCCTGGCCGAGGCGATCGGGCGGGAGCGGGCTGTACGGATCCTGCCGATCCACCTCGCGCGCGGCGGCGCCCTGCCCGACCCTGGCGAGATCGCGCCCGATTTCTGGATCGGCTGCGGCAGAGCCGCGGTGCGCGCCGCGCAGGCCCATCGCAAGGCCTATCGCGGCGCAGTGTTCGTCTATGTCCAGGATCCGCGCGCCGAGCATCGCCTGTTCGACCTGATCGTACCGCCCCGCCATGACCGTCTGACCGGCCCGAACGTTCTGCCGATCCTGGGCTCGCCCAACCGGATCACAACCGACCGCCTCGCGGAGGGCTGCAGCGTGTTCGCCGACCGGCTGGCCGCCCTGCCCGGTCCGCGTGCGGCGATCCTCATCGGCGGCGACAGCAAGCATCATCGGTTTTCCAAAGGCGCCTGCGCCGATCTTCTGGACCGGATCGAGCAGATCCGCAGGCTCGGCCTGTCGTTGATGATCACCGCGAGCCGGCGCACCCCGCCCGACCTCGCGGCCGAAATCTCGCGCCGCTACGGCCGGATGGACGGCGTCTGGCTGCACGAGGGCGACGGGCCGAACCCGTATTTCGCCTTTCTGGGCGGCGCTGATCATGTCTTCGTGACCGAGGACAGCACCAACATGCTCACCGAAGCGGCGAGCACCGGAAAACCGGTCTGGCGGCTGGCGGTGGACGGCGATCCGGGCAAGTTCCGTGATCTCTACGCCGGGCTTGAAGGCCATGGCGCGCTGCGGCCCTGGCTGGGGTCGCTTTATGATTTCGCCTACCCGCCGCTTTCCGAGACCGAACGTGCGGCGCGGCGCGTGCTTGAAATCCTCGACGCAAAGCGCGAGGTGTAGCGGCGTACCAAACCCTGACCCTACGGCGCGACTCGCGCTTTGATGCGCACCCCCGCGCCGCCGCAGACCCAGCGAAGGACCACCGCCATGGCCGAGACCCGTCACGCCAAGCTCGTCATCATCGGATCGGGCGCGGCCGGCTACACCGCCGCCATCTACGCCGCACGCGCCATGCTCAAGCCGCTTCTGATCTCGGGCATGCAGCCGGGCGGCCAGCTGACCATCACCACCGACGTGGAGAACTACCCGGGCTTCGCCGACGTCATCCAAGGCCCCTGGCTGATGGAGCAGATGCGCGCCCAGGCCGAACATGTCGGCACCGAATTCGCCGACGATCTCGTCGTCGAAGCGGACTTCTCAAAGCGCCCCTTCAACATGAAGGGCGACTCCGGGACCACGTACACCGCCGACGCCGTGGTGATCGCGACGGGAGCGAGCGCGAAATGGCTGGGCCTTGAAAGCGAGCAGAAATTCCAGGGCTTCGGGGTGTCGGCCTGCGCCACCTGCGACGGCTTTTTCTATCGCGACAAGGAGGTCTTCGTGATCGGCGGCGGCAACACCGCGGTCGAAGAAGCGCTGTTCCTGACGAACTTCGCCAAAAAGGTCACCCTGGTGCATCGCCGCGACGAGCTGCGTGCGGAAAAGATCATGCAGGACAGGCTCTTCAAGCACCCCAAGGTCGAAGTGGTCTGGAACTCGGTGCTCGAAGAAGTCACCGGCGAGGAGAAGCCGATCAAATCGGTGACCGGCGTGAAACTGAAGAATGTCGAGACCGGTGAGATCAGCGAACGGCCCGCCGACGGGGTGTTCGTGGCGATCGGCCATGCGCCGGCGACCGAATTGTTCAAGGACCAGCTGGAGACCAAGACCGGCGACTATCTCGTCACCGCGCCGGACTCCACCGCGACCTCGATCGCGGGGGTCTTCGCCGCGGGCGACGTCACAGACGACAAGTACCGCCAGGCGGTCACGGCGGCGGGCATGGGCTGCATGGCGGCGCTGGAGGCCGAACGCTGGCTCGCCGAGCAGGAGGCCCTGAACGGGCCCGACGAGAGTAAGGGCGAAGGCGTGAAATCGCCCGAGGACGCGGAAAAGGCCACCGACGCGGCCTAGGGCTTGGCGTCACGCCCTGTCCCCGCTATTTCGTAGCGCATGAGCGCTGAAAACCTCGCCCTTCGTATCGAGAACGCTCGCTTCGCCTACCGGCGGGGCGGGCCGATCGTGGTGGACGTGGCCTCCTTCGTCGTGGAGGCCGGAGAGCGGGTGTTTCTGAAAGGCGCCAGCGGGTCGGGCAAGTCGACCTTGCTGGGACTCGTCGCCGGAATCCTCGAGCCGCAGACCGGCGAGGTCGAAGTTCTCGGCGAGCGGCTGGACGCCATGGCCGCGCCGAAGCGCGACCGGTTCCGCGCTGCACGGCTGGGCGTGATCTTCCAGATGTTCAACCTGCTGCCCTACCTGCCTGTGGGCGCGAACGTCACCCTGCCCTGCCGCTTCTCCGCCGAGCGCGCCGCAGCGGTGAAGAACGCCGGCGGGGCCGAGGCCGAGGCCCGGCGGCTGCTGGGGCGGCTCGGGCTCGACCCCAGAGAGGTCTGGTCAAAGCGCGCCTCGGAACTGTCCGTGGGTCAGCAGCAGCGCGTGGCCGCGGCCAGAGCGCTCATCGGCGCGCCGGGGCTGATCCTCGCCGACGAACCCACCAGCGCGCTCGACGCCGACAGCCGGGACGCCTTCATCGGCCTTCTCAAGGACGAGTGCGCGAGCTCTGGCGCGGCGCTTGTTTTCGTCAGCCATGACGGCGGGCTCGCAGATCATTTCGACCGCGCGCTGGACCTCGCCGAGATCAACACTGCGAGAGCCGACTCTGCGAGGGCGCCGGCATGAGGTTTCCGGTTCTCAGCCTCGCCTTGCGCTCGATCCGCAACCGGGCGGGCACCGCGCTTCTGACGATCCTGACCGTGGCGATCTCGGTGACGCTGTTTCTGGGCGTTGAGAAGATCCGCCATGGCGCGCGGGCGAGCTTTGAGAACACCATCGCCGGGGTCGACCTCATCGTCGGCGCGCGGTCGAGCCCGGTGAACCTGCTGCTGTATTCGGTCTTCCATATCGGGGATGCGACCAACAACATCACCTGGGAGAGCTACGAGGCGGTCGCCGGCGCGCCGAACGTCGCCTGGACCGTCCCGGTCAGCCTGGGCGACAGTCATCGCGGCTACCGGGTGGTGGGCACGACCGAGGGCTTTTTTGAGCACTACAAGTACGGCGACTCCCGCGATCTGACCTTCACCCGGGGCGCGCCCTTCGGCGACCTGTTCGAGGCCGTGATCGGCGCCGAGGTCGCCCGCACGCTGGGTTATGAGCTCGGCGAGGAGATCATCGTCGCCCACGGCATGGGATCGGTCAGCTTCATCGAGCACGACGCCAACCCGTTCACCGTGACTGGAATACTCGCGCCCACCGGCACACCGATCGACCGCTCGGTCATGGTGACCCTGGAAGCGATCGAGGCGATCCATCTTGAAGGCGCGACAGGCGCGGGCACCAGCCTCAGCGCCGAGGAGCTGCGCCAGCGCGACCTCTCGCCCGAACAGATCACGGCCTTCTTCGTCGGGCTGGACACCCCGGTCGCCGCCCTGCGCCTGCAGCGCCAGATCAACACCTACCCCGAAGAGCCGCTTCAGGCGGTCATGCCCGGGGTGGCGCTGGCCCAGCTGTGGAGCGTTGTCGGCGCCGCAGAGCGCACGCTGGCCGCTGTGGCGGCCTTCGTGGTGCTGACCGGGCTCGTCTCCATCCTGACCGCGATCCTGACCAGCCTGAATGAGCGCCGGCGCGAGATGGCGATCCTGCGCGCGCTGGGCGCCAGACCGCATCACGTCTTCCTGCTGCTGGTGGCGGAAAGCGCGCTTCTGGCCTTCGCCGGAGCGGTGATCGGCGCAGGGCTGACCTATGGCGGGCTCGCGCTAGGCGCGCCGATCGTGGAGGCCCGGTTCGGCATATTGCTGCCCGAACTTCTCCCGGGCGCCTATGACGGGCTGATCGTGCTGGCGGTGACCGGCGCGGCCGCGCTTCTGGGCGTCATTCCCGCCTGGCGCGCCTATCGCAACTCGCTGGCCGACGGCATGACGGTGCGGGTCTGACCCGAAGCTGCGGCGCGCCTGCGCTAATCTCGCCATTCACACCGGCGCGCTCCATAATGCGCTGCGGCCGGGGGCGGCCTTCATGACGGACGAGCGATGGACTGGGACAAGCTGAAGACGTTTCACGCGGCCGCCGAGGCGGGCTCGCTCACAGGTGCGGCGGAGCTTCTGAACCTCTCCCAGTCCGCGGTGAGCCGGCAGATCTCCGCGCTCGAAGGCGAGCTGGGCGTGAAGCTGTTTCACCGGCATACGCGCGGGCTTTTACTGACCGAGCCCGGCCGGGTGCTGTTCGAGGCCGCCGCCGAGGTTTCGGGCAAGATCGCGCTGGCCGAAGCCCATCTTCTGGACATTCGCGACGAGCCCTCAGGCCTGTTACGCGTCACCGCGCCCACGGCGCTGGGGACGATCTGGCTGGCGCCGCGGCTGGCGCGCTTTTACCGCGCCTACCCGCAGATCCGGCTGCGCCTGCTGCTCGTCGATCACGAGCTCGACATCGCCAATCTCGAAGCCGATCTGGCGATCCGGCCCTGGCCGGCGACGCAGAACGACGTGGTCCAGAAAAAGCTGATGCAGGTCGACCAGCATCTCTACGCCAGCGAGACCTATCTCGCCCGCAAGGCCGCCCCGGAAGACGCCGCCGATCTCGACCGGCACGACTTCGTCGCCTACGGCCCGCGCCATCTCGCGCCGATCCCGAACCTCAACTGGCCGCTGACGCTGGGCCGCAAGACCGGCGAGGCGCCGCGCGAACCGGTCATCGAAGCCAACACCATCAACGGCATGATGAAGGCGGCCGAGGCGGGCCTTGGCCTCGCCGGCCTGCCCGACTATGTGGCGAAGGAAAACGACAGGCTGATCCGGGTCCTGCCCGACACCGCCGGTCCGCCCTTCGAGGTCTACATGCTCTACCCCGAAGAGCTGCGCGGTTCGCGCCGGATCGCCGCCTTCGCCGAATTCCTCGCCGACGAGATCAAGGCCTGGCGGAGCTAGAGCGCAATCCCAAAAGTGCGGACCGGTTTTCGGATAAATTGCGCGTGCCTCAAAATCGGTGAAGCGCTCGGACTGCGTCACGCAGGCCGGGCGCTTTAGTTCTCGTTTTCGCGCGCCCGGCGCGCCGCCGCCCTTGCGGCCAGCGCTTCGCCGTCGGTCATGGCCGACCCGGCGGCGGTCTCGAACAGGGCCGCCGCCTCGGCGTAACTGCCCTGAGCCTGCTTGAGCCGGGCGAGCGCGAGCGCGGCGCGGAAATGCTCGGGCTCGAAGGCCAGAACGCGCTCGAAGATCGCGGCTGCGTCACGGTTTCCGCCTGCAGCCGCAAGGCACTCGCCGTGATTGGTCAGAAGCTCGAGGTCCCAGGGCGCGTCGTCGAGCGCCTGTGCGCTGTCAGGGCACGGCCCGGCGGCGACCGGCTCAGGCGCCGCAGGAACCGCCGCTTCGGCGGGCGCGGGAGTCGCTGCGTTCGAGGGCGTACGGTCAGCGGGCTGCAGTGCCGCCGGAGGAGCGTCGGCGCGCGTGTCCGGCCCCGTCTCCGTCATGCGTTCAGGGGGGTCTGCGGTGGCGGTTTCAGGCTCGGCGCCAGGTCGCGGCGCGGAGGCGGAGGCGCCTGAAACCGATGTCGTTTCAGGCGCTTGTGTCGGGCTTGCGCCTTGAAGGTCTGACGCCGGCGCCCCGATCCGATAGATCCCGCCAGGGCTGAGCAGCACGCCGCCGGCGCGCAGTTCGGCCTGTGCGATGCCGGACGCGTTGCGGAAAATCAGGCGCGATCCTTCGAGCCCTGAGGCGACCTCCAGCGCTGAAAACCCGGCCGGTCCAGCCGGTTCGATCCGCACCGGATCCAGCATGTAGCCAGGGAGCCTGATCTCGATATCGTCGCCCGCCGCCGAAATGTCCGCCCGCTCCGGCGCTCCGGGAAGCGCGATCCAGACCGCGCCGCCGGGCAGGCGCACAACGTCTTCGACGCTTTGCGCGGCTGCGCGCTCCGTCGGATTCACCGTCAGGACCAGCGCGGCCGTCATGAAGATCAGGGCTTTCATCATGACGGCACACTGGCGCGAGTCGCGCGCACGCCGAAGGGACGATCGAAGCGGCGATCTAGTCGAGGCCGGGCGCGCCGGGCGCGAGGCTGGCGGTCGGTCCGGTGCTGCAGACATCCTCGCCGATCGCGCCGATGACCGCGCCTTCGCCGTCGACCATCCGCTCCCAGAGATAGCAGCCCTGCCCGGCGCGCGGCGGGCGGCCCGGCGCGAAGATCGGCGCGCCCTCGCCCGGCAGAGCCGGCGCGGCGTCGGGCACGACCCGCCAGGAGATCCGCGATCCCGCCCGGCAGTCCCAGCGCCCGGTGCCGCCGAAGGTGAAGCGCACCACCGGCGCGCCGTCCTCGCGGACATGAACCACGCGCGGCGGTCCGGCGAGGCTGACCGCAGCCATGGCCCCGGTCACGGAGTCCGCTGCGCAGGCGTTCACCGCCGCGATGTGATCGGGCAGGGTTTCGGTCCAGCTGATCACCGGCCCGGTCTCCCGCGCGCAGCCCTGATAGGTCAGCCGGCCCGCCTGCACGGTGGCGAACCGGGCGTGGGTGCGGCCGCCGGCGACGCAGGGGCCTGAGACCATCTCCACGCTCACCTCCACCCCGCGATCGGACACGCCCTCGAACCGGCGCACGCCGTCAGACAGCCAGTCGCGCTCAGGGGTGAGTTCGGCGATCAGCGTCGGCGCGCCGTCGACCGCGTGCGTATAGAGCGCGACCGGGCGGCCGCCCTCTTCGGAGAAGACGAGATCACCCGCGAACTCCCGCCCACTCAGCGCATAGCCCGGCGGCTCCATCGGGATCGACGGCGCGCGCTCCGCTGTGGTCTCCGCCGCCATGAGGCCGGCGGCCGGGTCGAGGCCGTCCACGCCAGTCGAGCACGCGGCCAGCGACAAGACGGCGGCCAGCGCGGCGAATCCGGTTACACGTCTCATCCGAGCGGACATGAAGCGCACCCCCTTCGTTTCACACCGCACCATAACCGAGCCGAGCCCGGCGGGAAACGGGCGGCGGAACGAGGCGGGCCTGATGGGCGCTGAGACGCGATACGCCTTCTACGAGTTCTTCGCCGGCGGGGGCATGGCCCGCGCGGGGCTGGGAACCGGCTGGCGCTGCGACTTCGCCAACGATTTCGACCCGGCCAAGGCCGAGGCTTACGCCGCCAATCACGGCGCGGACCATCTTCATGTCGGCGACGTGGCGGCGATCAGCGCGGCCGACCTGCCCGGCCAGGCCGATCTGGCCTGGGCGAGCTTTCCCTGTCAGGACCTGTCGCTGGCCGGTCCGCGCTCAGGCCTGGGCGGGGCGCGCTCGGGGACCTTTTTCGCCTTCTGGCGGCTGATCGAGCAGCTGAACGCCGAGGGGCGCGCCCCGCGCCTGATCGGGCTCGAGAACGTGCCGGGGCTTCTGACCTGTTCAGGCGGGGCGGACTTCGCCGCCCTGTGCGAGGCGCTCGATCAGGGCGGCTACCGCTTCGGCGCGCTGGAGATCGACGCGCGCTGGTTCCTGCCCCAGTCGCGCCCGCGCCTGTTCGTCACCGCGCTTCGAAAAGACCTCGACGTGCCCGAGGATCTGGTGCTCGACGCGGCGCCCGAAAGCCTGTCGCCGTTTCACACCCGCGCCGTGCGCAAGGCCCACGCCGCCCTGCCCGACCGGCTGAAGGAAAACTGGCTATGGTGGGCCCTGCCCGTCCCGCCCGTGCCGAACGAGCGGCTCGAACACCTGCTCGATCCGCCCGAAAAGGCCGTCTGGCACACCGCCGAGCAGACCCGCCGGCTCACCGGCCTGATGAGCCCGGCCACGAAAAAGCGCCTCGCCGTGGTCAAGCGCGAGGGAACCCCGGCTGTGGGCGCGCTTTACCGGCGCATGCGCGTGGAAAAGGGAAGGAAGGTGCAGCGCGCCGAAGCGCGCTTCGACGGGCTGGCGGGGTGTCTCAGAACCCCCGGCGGGGGAAGCTCGCGACAGTTCGTCATCGCGGTGAACGGCCGGCGGGTGCGCACGCGGCCGATGACGGGGCGCGAATACGCCCGCCTGATGGGGCTGTCCGACGATTTCGCCCTGCCCGGCTCCGAACGCGCCGCCCTGCATCTGGCCGGCGACGGGGTGGCCGTGCCGGTGGTGGCGTTCCTGAAATCACATCTCTTCGAGCCCGTGCTCGACCATCAGCACGGCGCCGCCCTGGCTGCGGAGTGAGCCGAAGACCGAAACACCCGGGCGCCGACGTCTTCAGCCCGGCCGAGCGCTCGGCGGTGATGGCGAAGGTCAGACAGAAGAACACCGGCCCCGAACTCACCGTGCGCCGGCTCGCCCACCGCATGGGCTACCGCTTCCGCCTGCACCGCAAGGACCTGCCCGGCAGCCCCGACATCGTCTTCCCCGGCCGGAAGAAGGCGGTCTTCGTGCATGGCTGTTTCTGGCACGGACACGATTGCCCGCGAGGATCGCGAAAACCCAAACAGAACGCGGCCTACTGGTCCGCCAAGATCGCCCGCAACACCGCCCGCGACGCCGAAGCCGAGGCCGGCTTACGCGCGCTCGGCTGGGACGTGCTGATCGTGTGGGAATGCGGCCTGAAGGACCTCGACGCGACAGCGCAGACGCTGGCGGAATTTCTGGGCCCACCTGGGCGCGAGAACGATTGAGCGGGGCGGCGCGATGGAGCGGGTAGCGGGAATCGAACCCGCACGTTCAGCTTGGGAAGCTGACAGGCTACCATTACATCATACCCGCATGGGCGCCGGAGCGATCTGATACCGCGCGCGGCGGTGCGCAGGCAAGCGCCCGGCGCCGCGATCGTGACCGCTGGCGGCTTGAGCGCGGCGGCGGGCGGCTTAGACTCCGGTCCAGCGCTTTTTCAGGAAGGACGCCCCGCTTGGCTCTCGACGCCCGCTCGACCCCGCCCGCCCCGTCGGCGAAGTTTTCCGATCCGGACGTGACCGCGAAGGGCGAGGCGCGCGCCTCTGTGCCGTTCGACCGGCTGAAGACGCTCTGGTTCAACACCGGCACGCTGTGCAACATCGCGTGCGCGAACTGCTATATCGAAAGCAGCCCGGAGAACGACCGGCTGGTCTATCTGACCGAGGCCGACGTCGCGCCCTATCTCGACGAGATCGACGCCATGGGCTGCGGCCCGGTGGAGATCGGCTTCACCGGCGGCGAGCCCTTCATGAACCCGGCGATGAACCGGCTGGCGGAGATGGCGCTTCAGCGCGGCCATGAGGTGCTGATCCTCACGAACGCGATGAAGCCGATGATGCGGCCGCGCGTGCAGGAGGGGCTTCTGGCGCTGAAGGAGGCGTTCGGTGATCGGCTGACCCTGCGCATCAGCATCGATCACCACACCGCCGAGAGCCATGACGCCGAGCGCGGGACGGGCAGCTTCGCCGCCACCCTGGACGGCACGCGCTGGCTGGCCCAGCACGGCTTCCGCCTGGCTGCGGCCGGCCGGGCGATCTGGAGCGAGAGCGAGGCGGCCGCGCGCGCGGGCTTCGCCGCCGTGTTTGAGGAGATCGGCGCGAACATTCCCGCCGGCGATCCCGCCCGGCTGGTGATCTTCCCCGAGATGGACGATGCGGGCGATCCGCCCGAGATCACCACCGCTTGCTGGGACATTCTGGGAAAGCGGCCCGATCAGATCATGTGCGCGAGCTCGCGCATGGTGGTCCGCCGCAAGGGCGCGGACACCCCCGTGGTGCTCAGCTGCACGCTCTTGCCTTACGCGGACGGTTTCGAGATGGCGCAGACGCTGGCGGACTCGCTCAAGCCCGTGAAGCTCAATCACAAATTCTGCGCCCAGTTCTGCGTTCTGGGCGGGGCGAGCTGCTCGTAAGGCCTGACGGGCGCCAGCCGCCCAGGTTTCGGCTCATGCTCTTGAGGAACCGAACAACGCCACGCGCGTTTTCTCTCCGGGCGCAGCCCATGGGTTGGCCTGCTTCCGATAAAATGAGATGACCCCCGTCAAGCAAGCCGCGCGAAAGCCGATCAATGATCAAGGCCGCCCTCATCGCGTCGCTGGCGCTTGCGTTCGCCTCTCAGCCCCCCGCGATGCCGCCGCTGCCGGAAAGCCGGCAGGAGGCCTATGAGTTCTACGCTCTGGAATGGCTGGACGACGGCTATCCGGGCGTGCGCAATCCCGACGGCGAGCTGGTCCCTCATCCCGCCTACGGCGCCTATGTGATCCGGGATTATCTGACCCAGTACAGGCAGACAGGCGAGGCGCGCTTTCTCGAGGCCGCCGAACTCGTCGCCGCGCGCGCAGTGGCGCGGATGGACCTGTTCAAGGGCGCTCTGGTCTTCTGGTATCGGCCGCGCAAGGATCTCCTCGTCTCCGACCACGTGATCTATTCCGGCCTGATCCAGGCGCGGTACCTCCAGGCGTTCTCGGAGCTCTACGAGGTCACGGGCGATCGGCGCCATCTGGCGACTGCCGAGCAGGTGCTCGCCAGTCTCGCCCTGTCCACCGAGGAGGGCGGCGTGCTGCGTCCCCGTCCCGGCGGCGGCGCGGTGATCGAGGAATGGCCCGATCCTGCGATGGGCAATTTCGTTCTGAACGGCTGGACGACGGCGATGCTGATCGTCCACGAATACGCCGAGCGCCACGGTTCCGAGGCCGCGCGAGCGCTGTTCGAGCGCAACCTGATCGCACTGAAAGCGATGCTGGCGCTCTTCGACATGCCCGAGATCGCCAACAGCCGCTATCAGCTCGCGGGCATTTCGGCCATGCGCCTGAGGATGTCGCCGGTCGGCGGTTCATGGGTCTCAGGCGAGGTGGTCGTGCCCGGCGAGGGAATCGTGCCGATCGCGGAGTCCGGCGACGACCGGTGGACGAATTTCGTGATCTCACCGCCCGGATACCGTGCGCCGATCGCGAACATCGTGCTCAACTACGTCTCATACCCCGAGCCCAACGTGGTCCGGGTGACCGTGCTCGCGGAACACGCCGGCGAAATCGGCCTGGATCTGCTCATCGGCGACTACGACCCGCTGGCCAGCATGATCGTTGATCGGGACTGGGCGGAGATCGGCCGCGCCGAAGTCACGCCCGGCGTCAACGAAATCGCGTTTGAAATCCCCTGGGAGGCGGCGCGCTTCACCGCTTATCCGACCAACTTCCGCAAGGAAATCGGCGGGCGACACTTCAACGTTTATCATTTTCTGCACATCGAAAATCTGAGCCGTCTGGCGGCGATCACCGGCGAGCCGTCTTTCGACGCCTACGCCGATCGCTGGCAGACCTATGCCGACGAACGCTGGCCCGAGATGCCGCTCTACGCAGACGCCGGTGTGGAGCTTCGCGCCTATTTCGATCTCGAAGGCGTGCAGCAATAGCCCCGCGCCGCCGCGCTAGCCCTTGAAGTGCTTGGCGAGCTTCAGGCCCTGGGCCTGATAGTTCGAGCCGGTGACGCCGTAGGGCGTGTCGACCGCGCCGGCCATGGGTTCGTAAACGAGGCGGGCGACGGGCTGGCCGTGTTCGAGGATGAAGGGCACGTCGCGCCCCCTCACCTCCAGCACGGCCCGGGACCCGGCGCCGCCGGCCGCGTCCACGCCGAATCCGGGATCGAAGAAGCCGGCGTAATGGGCGCGGAACTCCCCGATTTCGGGCGCGATGGGCGCCATCTCGGCGGCTTCCTCGATGGGGACGGTCACCGCTTCGCGGCTCGCCAGGATGTAGAACTCGCCCGGATCGAGCACGATGCGGCCGTCCGGCGCGTGCAGCGGCTCCCAGTATTCGGAGGGATCGTGCGCGCCGGGTTTGGACAGCTCGACCAGCGGCGCATGCCGCTTGGCGCGCCAGCCCGCCGCCTGACCGCCGCGGTCGAGATCGACCGACAGCGTGATCGAGCGCGAAGGCCGGTGCGCGCCGCGCCGCAGGCGCACCTGCACCACCCGGTCGCCGGGCCGGGCGAGCACCGAAAAGGTGCGCGGGGCGATCTCGACATAGAGCGGTCCGGCGTATCCTTCGGGCAATTGGTCGAACGCGGTCGCGCCGTCGCCGATCACGCGGGTGAAGACGTCCAGCCGCCCGGTGGAGCTTTTGGGATTGGCCGCAGCGCTGACCCCGCGCGGCAGAGCCAGGCGCTCCTCGAGCTCGGCGAGATAGACGCAGCCGGTCTCCAGCACCGCGCCGCCCTCGAGGTCGAGCTCGTGCATGACCAGCCCCTCGCCCAGCCGGTCGGCGACCCGCCGCCCGGCGCCCGGCAGAAAGCTCGCGCGCAGCCGCCAGACCCGCCGGGCGAGCCGCAGATCGAGGCTGGCGGGCTGGATCTGCCCGGGCTCCAGCGCGCGGCCGGTCTCGATCACGCCGGACTCCGCGGCGTCGGCGAGGGCGCGGTCGGGCAGGATGCCGGGCTGGTCGGTCATCGTCTCTCCGGTGCGGACGGGAATCGCAGAAATCGGCGTCAGGTCCGAGACTGCACCGGCTGGCGGTTCTGTCCAGCCCGCGGGCGCCCGCCCCGTCTTGCCCGGCGATGCGCTTCGGTGTGAACTGAAGCCTTGGCGAGCGGCCGGAGGGCCGGGGCATGTATACCGAAGAAACACGCGGCGTGGTGATTACGGTCCGGCCGGCCTATCTCGAGGACGAATCCGATCCCGAGGCGCAGCGCTGGGTCTGGGCCTATACGGTGGAAATCTCCAATACCGGGGATGCGCCCGTGCGCCTGCTCGAACGCGAATGGCGGATCACCGACGCGAAGAACCGCACCGAGATCGTGCGCGGCCCCGGCGTGGTCGGCGAGCAGCCCCTGATCGCGCCGGGGCAGCGCTATTCCTACACCTCCGGCGCGCCGCTTCAGACGCCCTCGGGCTTCATGGCCGGCGCCTATCTGATGGAGCGCGCGGACGGGGTGCGGTTCGACGCCGCCATCCCCGCCTTCGCGCTGGACACGCCCTTCGGCGGCGCGACGCAGCATTGACAAGCCGTAGCGCCCGACCCAAACGCCCGGCATGACCGACTCCGCGCGCACCGTGCTGTTCGTCCTGGGCGTGCTGATGGCCGCCCTGTCCGCAGCGATGCTGGCGCCGGCGATCGCCGACCTCAACGACGACACCGAAGCCGCGCACGCGTTTTTCGGCTCGGCGCTGGCGGGCCTGGCCGTGGGCGGGGTGATGACGCTGTCGGGCCGGGGCACCGACAAGCGGCTGAGCGCGCGCGGGGCGATCATCCTCACGGGCGGAAGCTGGGCGATGCTGGCGCTCGCCTCCGCGGTGCCGCTGAAGCTCGCCCTGCCCTGGCTGAGCTGGACCGACGCGATCTTCGAGGCGACCTCGGGGATCACCACCACCGGCGCGACCGTGCTGGTGGGACTTCAGGACCTGCCCGCGGGCGTGCTGCTCTGGCGTTCGATCCTGCAATGGATCGGCGGGATCGGGATCATCGTCACCGCGATGGCGATCTGGCCGCTTTTGGGGATCGGCGGCATGCAGCTGTTCCGGCTTGAAAGCTCGGACACCAGCGAGAAGGCGCTGCCGCGCGTGGGCCAGATCGCGGCCGCTGTCGGCCTTGTCTATCTGGCTCTGACCTTTGCGTGTTTCATGGCCTATGTCGGCACCGGCATGAGCCCGTTTCAGGCGGTCAACCATGCGATGACGACGGTGGCGACGGGCGGGTTCTCCACCCATGACGCCTCGATCGGCGCGTTCGCGCAGGGCGGGGCGGATCTGGTCGCGCTCGTCTTCATGCTGCTCGCAGGCCTGCCCTTCGTGCTCTATATCCGCGCAATGCAGGGCCGGCCCGATCTTCTGTTCTTCGACACCCAGGCGCGCACCTTCCTGATCGTCGCGCTGGTCGCAGCCGCCAGCCTCACCGTCCTGCTCATGGCGACGAACACCACCGACGCCTCAGGGCTTCCCGCCTGGCGCATCGCGGCGGTGAACGGGGTGAGCGTGCTCACCGGCACGGGCTACGCCTCGACCGATTTCTGGGCCTGGGGCGGAGGCGCGGCGGCGATCTTCTTCATCCTGATGTTCATCGGGGGCTGCGCGGGCTCGACCACCTGCTCGGTGAAGATCTTCCGCTATCAGATCGCGGCCAGCGCGATGAAGGCCTATATCGCCCAGTACGCCCGGCCCCACGCGGTGAAACCGATCCGCTATCGCGGCCAGGTGGTGCCCGACGAGACGGTGCGATCGGTGCTGGGCTTTTTCTTCCTGTTTTTCGGGACCTTCGCGGTCTCCGCAGCGCTCCTGGCGTTCATCGGTCTCGACACCGTCACGGCGATCTCGGGCGCGGCGACGACGGTGGCCAATGTCGGCCCGGGCCTGGGGCCCATCATCGGCCCGGCGGGCAGTTTTCAACCCCTGCCCGACGCAGCGAAATGGATCATGACCCTGACCATGCTCGCCGGCCGGCTGGAGATCATGGTGATGCTGGTCATGCTCGCGCCGGGGTTCTGGCGGAGATAGGCGCTCAATCGTTCGCCTTGCCGGCCTGGTCGATCTCCTCGGCGGAGAAGGCCCATTCGCGATTGCAGTACTCGCAGGTCATCGCGACCGTGCCGTCCTGCCGGCTCATATGCTCGCGGTCTTCGCTGGGAAAGCGGGCGAGCAGTTCGGCCAGGCGTTCGCGCTCGCAGGTGCAGCGGCGCTCGACCGGCCGGCTTTCCTCGATGCGCACGCCCTCTTCGTGGAAGAGGCGGTAAAGAAGCCGGCCCGAGCTGACGGACGGATCGATCAGCTCGTCGTCTTCCAGCGTGTCGAACAGGGCGCGCGCATGGTCGAAGTCCGCGCTGGCGTCGCCGCGCGCCTCGTCGCCGGCGATGCGCTGGATCAGCGCGCCGCCCGCCCGCCACAGGGTCTGGCCGCCCTCGAGCATCTGACGGCCGACCGCCAGGCGCAGGCGCGAGGGCACCTGTTCGGACTGGGCGAAATAGTGCTCGGCGCTGTGCAGAAGGCTGTCGCCGGAGATTTCCGTGACGCCCTGATAGCGCTCCATGCCGGGGCCGGGATCGACGGTCATGGCGAAATGCCCGCCGCCCAGCAGCATCTCCGCGCCCACCGGGCCGCCATGGACGGTCTCAAGCGTCTTCACCCGGTCGGCGTCGAACTTGGCGTAGCCGCGTACGCCCTCTCCGGGCACGTAGTCGGCGACCACGAAAGCCACCGCGCCCTCGCCCTCGACCTGCCGGCCGGTCGAGCCGGGCCCCGAGGCCTGAACGATCAGCTTGCCCTTGAACTTCAGGGAGTCCCCGATCAGCGCGGCGATCAGCGCCGCCTCGCCGATCAGCCGGGCGACGCTTTCGGGATAGTCATGGGAGGACAGGATCAGGTCCGCGGTCCTGCCCAGGCGCACGACGCGGCCGCGTACCGACCGGCCCTCCAGCTGGAAGGTCGTCACGCTGTCGTCGCCGGCGCCGAAATCGTCCGGCGCGGGGGTGAACCCGTCCTCGGCCATGAAGCTCCCTTCGGCGGTCAGGCCGCCTTCTCGCGCTTGAGCCCGCCCAGCGCCTTGTCCAGCGCGTCGACGGCGGTGCGGACATGGTCCTCGCCGATGATCAGCGGCGGGGCCAGGCGCGCGACATTGTCGCCGGCCGCGCCCATCAGAAGCTTATGCTCACGCGCGGCGGCGGCCAGCGTCTTGTTCACATAGCCCTCAGCCAGCTTCAGCCCGACCAGAAGGCCGCGGCCGCGCACTTCCTCGATCTTGTCGGAATGGGCGTCGGCGAGGCCGGCCAGCTGCTGGCGCAGCGTGTTGGAGACATCCACCACGTGCTGCAGGAAGTCGGGTTTCGACAGCTCGTCATAGACGACATTGCCCACCGCCATGGCCAGCGGGTTGCCGCCGAAGGTCGAGCCGTGGGTGCCCACGACCATGTGCGCGCCGGCCGCGTCGGTGGTCAGGCACGCGCCCATCGGGAAGCCACCGCCCACGCCCTTGGCCACGGCCATGATGTCGGGCGCGGCGGTCTCGGCCCATTCATGCGCCCAGAGCTTGCCGGTCCGGCCCGCACCGCACTGCACTTCGTCGTAGATGAGCAGGATGCCGCGCTCGTCGCACAGCTCGCGCAGGCCGCGCAGGCAGACGTCGGGAACGGCGCGCACGCCGCCCTCGCCCTGCACCGGCTCGATGCAGATCGCCGCGGTCTCCTCGGTGATCGCCGCGCGCAGCGCGTCGTGATCGCCGAACGGGACCTGGTCGAAGCCCTCCATGCGCGGGCCGAAGCCTTCGAGATACTTCTCGTTGCCGCCCGCGTTGATCGCTCCGAAAGTCCGGCCGTGGAAGGCGCCGGTCACGGTGATGATGCGATACCGGTCGGGCCGGCCGTTGGCGTAGTGGTAATGGCGCGCGGTCTTCAGCGCGCACTCCATCGCCTCGGCCCCGGAATTGGTGAAGAACACCCGGTCGGCGAAGCTGTCGCGGCAGTATTTCTCGGCCAGCTCGATCTGGCCGGGCACGCGGAACATGTTGGAGGTGTGCCACAGCTTCTCGGCCTGCTCCTTCAGCGCGGCGACCGCCTTGGGGTGGGCGTGGCCCAGCCCGTTCACGGCGATGCCGGAGATGAAGTCGAGATACTTGTCGCCGCCCTTTTCGTGCAGCCAGACGCCCTCCCCGCGCACGAAATCGAGGTTCGGCGGGGCGTAGGTGTCCATAAGCGGTGCGGGCATGGAGAACTCCGTAGGCGAAAGTGAAAACGAACGGCCCTGATCTAGGCCGGACCGGCTCAATCCTTCAAGCGCCAGCCTGAGCGCAGCAGCATCCAGCTGGCGATCAGAAGCGCGATATTGATCACCGCCGCGGTCACCGCCCCGATCCAGAGCACCGAGTCGTGCGCGCCGATGAAGCCGTAGCGGAACCCGTCGATCAGGAAGAAGACCGGGTTGAGATGGCTGATCGTGTAGAAGGGCTCGGGCAGGATCTCCACCGAGTAGAAGGTGCCCGACAGGAAGGCGAGCGGCATGATGACGAAGTTCGTGATCACCGCCAGATGGTCGAATTTTTCCGCCCACAGCCCGGCGATCACCCCGATCATCGAGAACATCGCCGCCGCGCTCAGCCCGAAATAGAGCACCGCCCACAGGTTCGAGATCGACATGTCGACGAACGGCGCGACAGCCAGGCCGGTGGCGAGCGCCACGATCGCGCCCCGGGTCACCGCTCCGCCGATGAAGGCCGCGGCGAGCTCGCCCGGCGAGAGCGGCGGCATCAGGAAGTCGACATGATTGCCCTGGACCTTGGCGACGATCAGCGAGCTCGACGAGTTCGCAAAGGCATTGTTGAGCACGCCCAGCATCACCAGGCCCGGCGCGAGGAAGCTTGCGAAATCGACGCCCATCATCTCCCCGCGCCGCGATCCGATCGCGAGCGAGAAGACCATCATGTACAGAAGGCTGGTCGCGACCGGGGCGAGCACGGTCTGGAAGCTCACCTTCAGGAAGCGCCGCACCTCCTTTTTGTAGAGCGTCCAGAGCCCCAGCCAGTTGACCGCGCCCAGCGCCCGCGGCTGCGGGGCCGTCGGGGCGGTGTCCGAAACGAGATCGTCGGGACGGGACGGGGCGGCTTGGTCGGCCATGAGCGACTCCGGATCATGCGTGTGGGCGGGCTTTAGCACGGGGCGCGGCGATTTCGCACCCCGGCCGGCGGCGGCTGAGCGCAGCGGGGGCGCTGCGGCGGCGAATCAACTATCCACAACTCAGCGCTCCAGACATCTTGTGTGTCTCAGCTCGCCATATACTGTATCTCGTGTCGCCCCCAAGATGTTGGGTTCCACGAAGAACCCGACGCTAGGGGTGGGGCCTGAAATCGGGCCCGGACGTGGATGTGGACAGCGTAACAGGCGAGGAGCGCACCGCCATGGCGTGGACCGAGGAACGTGTCGAAACCCTGAAAAAGCTGTGGGCTGACGGCCTCAGCGCGAGCCAGATCGCCAAGCAGCTGGGCGGGGTCACCCGCAATGCGGTGATCGGCAAGGTCCACCGGCTCGGCCTGTCGGGCCGCGCCGCGCCTTCGCGCCCGGCCCGCCGCCCTGCGCCGCGCCCCGCCGCGCCGCGCCAGCCCAAACCCGCCGCCGCGAAAGCCGTCCCGGTCAAGCCGGCCGCGCCGGTCCAGCGCGAGGCGCGCCCCGCCGCGCAGCTGACCGCCCCGAAAGACGCCCAGCGGCTGCCCAGCGGCGAATACGCCACGGTGCTGACCTTGCGCGAAGGCATGTGCAAATGGCCGATCGGCGATCCGGCGGGGGCTGAGTTCCGCTTCTGCGGCCGTCATTCCGGCGCCGGCTCGGCGTATTGCGAAGCGCACGCCGAGCTCGCCTACCAGCCGCAGAACAAGCGCAAGCGCAAGCCGGCCGACGATGCGCGCGCCGTGCTCGACAGCCTGCAATCGGCGCGGCGGGTCAATTTCTAGACCTGCCGTTTCCGGGAAGGGGGGAGAGCCCCGGACGCTGGCGGCGTCCGGGGCTCTTCATTTTCAGCCGCCGGGCTAGCCCGCCGCGTTGAGCGCGTAGCCGGCCGAGCGCACGGTGCGGATCGGATCGCCGTCGCCGGCCTTGTTCAGCGCCTTGCGCAGCCGGCCGATATGCACGTCCACGGTGCGCGCCTCGACATAGACGTCCGAGCCCCAGACCGCGTCGAGCAGCTGCTCGCGCGAGAACACCCGGCCGGGATGCTGCATGAGATAGTCGAGCAGGCGGAACTCGGTGGGGCCGA
Source organism: Oceanicaulis sp. (assembly GCA_040112665.1). Lineage (NCBI taxonomy): Bacteria > Pseudomonadati > Pseudomonadota > Alphaproteobacteria > Maricaulales > Maricaulaceae > Oceanicaulis > Oceanicaulis sp. The sequence goes on from CP157796.1 coordinate 2,974,049, forward strand.
GATGCACCTCGGTCTCGAGCCGCGTCACGCGATGGGCCACGCGGTCGATGACGATGTCGCCGACGCTGACCCGGTCTTCGGCCAGGCCCGGCCGGATCCGGCGCAGCACAGCGCGGATGCGCGCGAACAGCTCTTTCATCAGGAACGGCTTGACGATGTAGTCGTCCGCCCCGGTGTCGAGCCCGCGGATGCGGTCGGCTTCCTCGCCGCGCGCGGTCAGCATGACGATCGGCAGATTGCGCGTCTCCTGGCGCGAGCGCAGGCGGCGGCAGACCTCGATGCCGGAGATCTTCGGCAGCATCCAGTCCAGCACGACGACGTCGGGCTGACGCTCCTCGACCAGCATCATCGCCTCCTCGCCGTCTGCGGCGACGGAGACGCGGAAGCCTTCCTTCTTGAGATTGTACTGGAGGAGCTCTGCGAGAGCGTCCTCATCCTCGACGACCAAGACGTGCGGCTGCATGGGCCCTGTCCCCCTCCCTACGACGTCTCCGGACGCGGACCGCGCGGACGTTCCGACGCGATCTCCCGTCCGGTCACCAGATAGTGGATGACCTCGGCGATGTTGGTGGCGTGATCGCCGATACGCTCGAAGTTCTTGGCTATGAATAGCAGGTGCGCGCCCGGCCCGATCAGAGCCGGATCCTCGGCCATCGAGGCCACGAGATCGCGGAACAGCGCGTTGTAGTGCTCGTCCACGTCGTCGTCGCGCTCCCACACGCCCACCGCCCTGGCGGTCTCGCCGGTCGAATAGGCGTCGAGCACCTGATGGAGATGGCTGAGCACCAGCTTGCCCATCCGGTCCATCGAGGCGGCGAAGGCGGTGGGTTCGCTTTCATTCAGCGTCGGCACGCGCCGGGCGACGGATTTGGCCAGATCGCCCACCCGCTCCAGATCAGCGACGATCTTCAGCGCGGCGATGCACACCCGAAGGTCCTGGGCTATCGGCTGGCGCAGGGCGAGCAGGCGGATGATCTTCTTCTCGATCTGGCGCTGCATGTCGTCGACCTGCACGTCGCGCGCGACGACCGCGGCGGCGAGATCGCCGTCGCGCGTGGCCGCCGCCTCAAGCGCGTCGGCGACCATCTGCTCGGCCATCCCGCCCATGGCGGAGACGTCCGCAGAGAGCTGTTCGAGCTCTTCGGAGAAGGCCTTTACGATGTGAGGCGCGTTAACCGTGCCGGGCATTGGAGCCGCCTTTCGGGCCCTTGTGAAAGCGGGACGTCACGGCGGGCTAGCCGAAGCGTCCGGTGATGTAGTCCTGGGTGCGCTGGTCTCGGGGATTTGTGAAAATCTCCTCGGTCGGACCGTACTCCACGAGCGAACCCAGGTGAAAGAACGCGGTCATTTGCGAAACGCGTGCAGCCTGCGCCATCGAGTGGGTGACGATGACCAGCGCATAGTTCTCGCGCAGCTCGTCGATCAGCTCCTCGATGCGCGCCGTCGCGATCGGGTCGAGCGCCGAGCACGGCTCGTCCATCAGGATGACTTCAGGGTTCACCGCGATCGCGCGGGCGATGACCAGGCGCTGCTGCTGACCACCCGAGAGCGAGGTGCCCGGATGGGTCAGCCGGTCGGCGACCTCGTCCCACAGGCCGGCCTTTCTAAGGCTCGTTTCGACGATCTGGTCGAGCTCCTCGCGGTTGGACGCCAGGCCGTGAATGCGCGGGCCGTAAGCGATGTTTTCGTAGATCGATTTCGGGAACGGGTTGGGCTTCTGGAACACCATGCCGACCCGCGCGCGCAGCACCACCGGATCGACGGAGCGGTCGTTGACCTCCTCGCCGTCGATGGTGATCGAACCGGTGACCTGGGCGTTGTCGATCGTGTCGTTCATCCGGTTGATGCACCGAAGGAAGGTCGACTTGCCGCAGCCCGACGGGCCGATGCAGGCGGTCACCGCGCGGTCGGGCACGTCGAGGCTCACCTCCCGCAGCGCGACCTTGCCGCCATAGGCCACCGACACCTTGCGGGTGGCGACCTTCGCGGACTGACCGGCCGGAACCGGATGGTAGAGCGTGCCCGCGTCGCCGGGCGCGTCGGCTTCGTAAACGTCGTCGGTCAACTCACCATCTCCGTTCGAAGCGGCGGCGCAGATAGATCGCGACCGCGTTGAACACAATCATCACGAAAAGAAGGATCAGGATCGCCGCGGCCGTGCGCGCCTCGAACGCGCGCTCCGCGCCCGACGACCACAGGAAGATCTGCACCGGCATCACGGTCGCAGGCTCGGTGAAGCCCGAAAGCCCCAGCGTCGGCGGATCGGCTATGAAGGCGACCATGCCGATCATCAGAAGCGGCGCGGTCTCGCCCAGCGCCTGGGCCAGGCCGATGATCGAACCGGTCAGGATGCCCGGCGCGGCCAGCGGCAGCACGTGCTGGAAGACGGCCTGCGTCTTCGAGGCGCCGACGCCCAGCGCCGCCTCCCGGATCGAGGGCGGAACGGCCTTCAGCGCCGCGCGCGAGGAAATGATCACGGTGGGCAAGGTCATCAGCGCCAGCACCATGCCGCCCACCACCGGCGCGGAGCGCGGCATGCCGAACGCGTTGATGAACACCGCCAGACCCAGAAGGCCGAACACGATCGAGGGCACCGCGGCGAGGTTGTTGATGTTCACCTCGACAAAGTCGGTGAAGCGGTTTCTCGGCGCGAATTCCTCAAGATAGATCGCCGCGCCCACGCCCACCGGCACCGCCAGCAGCATGGTGACGACCATCGTCAGGATCGAGCCGATGAGCGCGCCCAGCACGCCGGCCAGCTCGGGCTCGCGGCTGTCGGCGTTGACGAAAAGCTCGCGGTTGAAGCCGTTCTCGACCAGGCCCCGCTCGGCGAGCGCGCGGGTCCAGACCACCTGCCGGTCGGTGATGAGCCGCGCTGCGGAGGGTGTTTCGAGCACCCACAGCGTCCAGTCCGTCACTGCGCTGGCGTCCGAGTCAGGCGCAATCACCCACTCGCCGCGTGCGCTGGAAACGTCGGCCCCGATCTCAGAGATACGCGCCACGCCGCCATTGGCCACGATGAACAGCGAGGGGATTTGCGGGCCGAGCGCGAGCCCGCCCTCCCCGTCCGCACGTTCGGCCAGCCGGTCGGCGAGCGCGCGGGCGCGTTCGGCTTCGGCGAGGAGGATTTCGCGCGCGTCGCGGTCGATCGTTCCGGCCGCCTCGGCCTCGGCGGCTTGGGCGCGGGCGAGCGCGGCGTCGATCCGCGCCTGAGCGGCCTCGCGCACGGTTGCGGCGAAGCCGGCGAACACGTCGCTGCCGGCGCCGAAGCGGACGCCGTCTTCTGCGGATCGGATCTCGAGCGGCGCAGCGCCCGGCGTGCGGGTTTCCGCAACCGTGTCGCCCTTGAGGTAAAGGTCGGCGTCGTCGGAGATCGGCAGGGAGAAGGACACGGTCTGGCCGACCAGCGCCGGGCTCGCGACCACGTCGTTCAGGAGCCGCGCGGCGTTCACGGCGCTATAAAGCCCGAAAAGCTCGCGCCGGGCGCCGCGATCCTCGACAGAGGGAAACTGCTCCAAAAGCGCGTTCTGGATCATGGTGTTGTAGGCGCCGCGGCGAAGGCTCGCCTCGCTCATGTCCCCGCGCGGATCGGCAAGCTCGCGCTCGACCGTCACAGGCAGCGTCAGGCGGTGCGCAGTGAACGCGCCGAACGACTGGAGCACGATCGAGCCCAGAAGCAGCGCGAGAAACGCCACCGCCACGAAGATCGCGGCCAGCCCGTAGAACTGGAACCGCTTCTCGGCGCGATATCGCTTGGCGAGGCGGGCCTCGACGGCGGCGCGGATGGAGCGTTGATCGCTACTCATAGCGTTCCCGGAAGCGTTGCACCACGCGCAGGGCGATGATGTTCAGAACAAGGGTGAGGCCGAACAGGACGAGCCCCAGCGCGAAGGCCGACAGGGTCTTCGAGCTGTCGAACTCCTGGTCGCCGGTCAGCAGCATGACGATCTGCACGGTGATCGTGGTCACGCTCTCCAGCGGATTGGCGGTGAGGTTCGCGCCCTGGCCTGCGGCCATGACCACGATCATCGTTTCGCCCACCGCCCGGCTGACTGCGAGCAGAAGCGCGCCGACGATGCCGGGCAGCGCGGCGGGCAGGATGACCTGGCGCACCGTTTCGGACTTCGTCGCGCCCATGGCGTAGGCGCCGTCCCTGAGGCTCTGGGGCACGGCGTTGATCACGTCATCCGACAGCGAGGAGACGAACGGGATGATCATCACGCCCATCACCAGGCCCGCCGACAGCGCAGACTGGGTGACGGCGTCCTCGTAGCCCAGAAACAGCGCGACATCGCGCAGGAAGGGACCGACGGTCAGAAGCGCGAAGAAGCCGTAGACCACGGTGGGCACGCCCGCGAGAATCTCCAGCGCCGGCTTGGCCCAGGCGCGAAATTTCGGCCCGGCGTATTCAGACAGGTAAATCGCCGCGAACAGGCCCACCGGGGCTGCGACCGCCATGGCGATGAAGGTGATGAGCGCGGTGCCTGCGAAGAGCGGCACTGCACCGAAGGCGCCGGACTGGCCGACCTGATCGGCGCGGATGGCGATCTGCGGGCTCCACTGGGTGCCGAACAGAAACTCGTGAATGCGCCAGTCGATCGAGGCGAAGAAGCGGATCGATTCAAACAGGAGCGAGAAGATGATCCCGAGCGTGGTCAGGATCGCGATGACCGAGGCCAGCGCGAGCACGGCCGAGACCGCGCCTTCGACCCGGTTGCGCGCCCGGAAACCCGACCGGATCGACGCGCGCGCCCAGGCCAGGCCCGCGACCGCGATCGAGGCGGCGAGCGCGGCGATGGAGAAGCGGAAAGTGTCTTCCCAGGGCCTGAGCGCGAGCGCCATCGCGCGCACCTCGTCGCTCCGCCGGCTGGCGAGACCTTCGCCGAAGGCCAGCGCGCGGGCGTCGGCGATGAAAAGTTCGCGTCGCTCGGGCGGGGCGCGCCACAGCTCGAACCCGGCCCGCGCGCGCCAGCCCGCCTCGCTGCGCGGCGCGCGCGCTGCGACAGACGCAGCGATCGCCTCGCGCCGCTCGACCAGATCGGCGGTGGCCGCGTTGCGCGCTTCGGACAGCTCGGCGAGTTCGGCGACATAGCGGTCCGCGTCTCCGCCTTCGGTGCGCGCGCGGCGCAGCTCGTTGCGGGCGCTTTCGAGCTCGGCCTCGATCTGGGCGAGCTGGTCCTCGAACCCGGCGTAGGCGGGGTCCTCGGCGAGAGTCTCTTCATAGGCGCGGATGATCGGCGCGGCCTCGCCCTCGAGCTGGCTCGCCACGATCCCGTTCAGGAGGCCCGAGCCGAACACGCCGTACACCGCCAGCAGGAACAGCGCCGGCGCGCCGGTCCACAGCGCGATGTAATATCCGTGATAGTTCGGCAGGGAATGCAGCGCAGCCGGCGCACCGCCGGCCACGGCCACGGCGCGGCGACGGCCGACCAGAAAGCCGACCGCCGTCAGGACCAGAAGCGTCAGCGCCACAAGGACGGAGACCTGCATGAAACGACCTTCCCTGCGCCGAAGGCCCCGGCGCGGAACGTGCGACGAGGTTCGGCCTTGCGATTGGCGGGCGAAAATGGGGGTCGTCGATCAATCGAATATGACGGTCGGACGACAGTTATGTGACACAGGCGGGGATGCGCCTATTCAGCCGCGCTCTCAGGCCTCGCCGCCGCCTCGCTGGACGGGCCGGGCGTCCGCGCAGCCTGCGCCGGGATCGGGAAGAAGACGGAGAAGACCGAGCCCTTTCCGGGCGCGCTTTCGACGGTGAAGCCGCCACGGTGACGGCTGACGATATGCTTGACGATCGCGAGCCCCAGGCCCGTGCCGGAGGCGGGCCCGCTCTTCTGTCCGTCGACCCGGAAGAAGCGCTCCGACAGGCGCGGCAGGTAGCGCCGTTCGATCCCCGCGCCCCGGTCGCGCACCCGGACGACGCCGTAGCGCGCGTCGGGATCGACCGCGGGCGCAGCCAGCGTCAGCCGGCCGGAGTCCGGATCCAGCCGCTCGTTCATATGCTCGGCGCCGTCGCGGGTACGGCCGAAATAGACGCACAGGCAGATCTTCGCGCCGTCGGCGGAGTACTTCAGCGCGTTCTCGACGAGGTTTTCGACGACCTCATAGAGCTGATCGCGGTCGCCTGTGACGATCGCTTCGCCGTCATGAGGCTGCAGCGAGATCGTCATGTCCCGGCGCGCGGCGACCGGCTGCAGCGCTTCGGCCACCTCTCCGGCCAGGCGGTTGAGGTCCACTCGGCCGGTCGGCGCCACATGCTCGTTCATCTCCACCCGTGACAGGGAGAGCAGATCGTCGATCAGCCGGCGCATGCGCTCGGTCTGCACCTTCATGATGGTGAGAAAGCGCTCGCGGGCCTCCTCGTCCTCGCGCGCCGGGCCGCTGAGCGTCTCGATGAAGCCCGACAGCGAGGCGAGCGGGGTTCTGAGTTCATGACTGGCGTTGGCCAGAAAGTCCGCCCGCATGCGCTCGGCGCGCTTGGAAGAGGTGTCGTCGGCGAGCACCAGCATGGCGCGGAACGGCATGGGGCCCGGCACGGGCAGGCGGATCGGCTCGACGAAGGCGCGGACATGGCTCTCGAGCGGGGCGAGCGTGGAATACTCCACCGTCGCGCCGCGATCGCCGCGCAGCGCCGCGCTCACCGCTTCGAGCACGCGCGGCTGGCGCAGCACGGTGGAAAGAAGCCCCCGTTCCGCGCCGAGCCCCAGAAAGGCGCGGGCGGCGGGATTCGCCCGCTCGATTCGTCCGCCCGGCCCGATCAGCATGACCGGGATCGGCAGCCGTTCGAGCATTCCCAGCGAGGCTTCGGCGTCCAGATCGCGGGGCGCGGCGGCCGCGCTGGCCTTCTGGACCGGCTCGGCCGCGCTGAGCGCGGTCAGGAAATACACGAATGCGAGGGCGGCCAGGGCGAGCGCTGCGGCGAGGAACCCGCCGGGCGTCACCTCTCCGGCCATCGCCAGCACGGCGAGCACGACGATCCCGAGCACGGCGGTGAACGCGATGTCACGCCGTCGGGGGCGGTCCGGGCCTCTGGGTCGGGATGCGCGCTCAGGGTCGGCCATGACCGTTCGTACCATGAAATTGTGACGCCATGCACCAGACCGCCTGTGACGCCGTTGCATCTCCGCCCGACGGATTTCCCTTTGCGGGGCAGGGGAATTGACCGCTGCTTGCCTTGCATCCACATACCCGGTCAATCGCATCTTCATGACAGGGTCGATCCGCGGCGAAGGTTACCGACAGCCGACCCCGGCATGAACTTTTCGTAATTCGAGAAAAATTTCTCGTTTTTCGATAAGCTTTGATTGACTTTCGTGAAGCGCTCGATAGGGTGCGGACAAATCACAGGACCGCCCAAGGTCCGACAGACCATCAGGAGTTCCTCCCCGTGCTTCGCGCCCTGCCGCCCGCCCTGATCGCCGTCAGCCTCGGCGCCTGCGCCGTGACGCCGGATCTCGATCCGCGTTCTCCGATCCCGCTTCAGGACGAATACGCCGCCCTGCCCGCCTTCGACACCGAGCCGGTCGACGACTGGATCGCGGCGTTCGGCGATCCCGAACTCGTCGCGCTGGTCGATCTGGCGATGGAGGAGAACCCCTCGATCGAAGCCGCGCGCGCCGGCCTTGAAGCCGCGCGCGCCCAGGCCCGGGTCACGGGCGCGGGCCGCCTGCCCAGCGTCGACGCCAGCCTCGGGACGACCTGGCGCGATCCGGCGATGGGGTCCAACACCAGCTATTCCATCGGCCTCGACGCCAGCTGGCAGGCCGATGTCTGGGGCCGGCTGCGCGATCAGACGCGCGCCTCGATCCTGAGCGCCGAAGCCGCCCGCGCCGACTGGCGCGGTGCGCGCCTGTCGATCGCAGCGGCCACCGCACGAGCCTGGTACGCGCTGAACGAAGCCGCGCTGCAGACCGAGCTGGCCGCCCGCGACGTGGACACCCGCACGCGCCAGCTGCAGATCGTCGAACGCCGGTTCGAGCGCGGCGTCGCCCGCTCCTCCGACGTGCGCACGGCCCGCTCCGCTCTGGCCTCCAGCCAGGCCGGTCTCGCCGCACGCGTGCGCACCCAGGCCGCAGCGGCCCGCCGGCTGGAAACGCTGACGGCGCAGTATCCCGACGCCACGACGCTCGCCGCCGGCGCCCTGCCCGAGCTCGGCCCTCTGCCCTATCCGGGCGAGCCGCAAGGCCTGTTCGAACGCCGCCCCGACATCATCGCGGCCAGCGCCCGCCTCGCCGCGGCCGGCTTCTCCGCCGACGCCGCACAGAAGGCGCTCTATCCGGGTCTGTCGCTGCGCGCCTCGCTCAGCAACGCGGCGGACGATCTGGGCGACGTGTTCAGCTTCGATGATCTGGTCAGCCAGGTCTCCGCGTCGATCCTCGCGCCGATCTTCCAGGGCGGCCGCCTGCGCGCCCAGCGCGACCAGGCCGAAGCCCAGGCCCGCCAGCTCGCCGCGCGCTATGTCGAGACCGCGCTGACCGCCCTTCGCGAAGCCGAAGACGCGATCGACGCCGATCTGCGTCTGGCCGAACGGGTCGCCGCGCTCGAGGTCGCCGCCGCTGAAGCCCAGGCCGCGCTGGAGCTGGTCGAGCGGCAGTACGCCTCGGGTCTGGCGACGATTTTCGAGCTGATCGACGCGCAGACGCGCCTGATCAACGCCAATTCGCAACTGATTTCCGCCCGCGCCCAGCGCGTGGACAACCGCATCGGCCTGCATCTGGCCATTGCGGGCGATTACGCGGCCGGCGGCGGCTACGCCCCGGCGGCGGACGAGTAACAAAAAGACAAAAACGCCGGCCCTGCGCCGGCAGAAAAAGAACGAGACAACGAGGTTGGTCATGAAATTCGTCGGTCGCTTCATCCTGCTCGGCATCCCAGCGGTGCTGATCATTCTGGTCTTCATCGGCGTCTTCGCCACGCTGTTCGCCACCCAGCGCCAGCCCGAACGCGCCGACGACACGGTCAGGCCCGCCTCGGTCTTCGTCTCCGAAGCCGAACCGCGCGCCGTGGCGCTGACGGTCCGGACCCAGGGCGAGGTCAAGCCGCTCATCGAGATCGACCTCACCGCCCAGGTCGCCGGGCGCATCGATTACGTGAACCCGAACTTCGTCCAGGGCGGGTTTTTCGAGGCCGGCGAGACGCTGATCCGTCTTGAGGACGCCGACTACCGCCTGGCGGTCACCCGCGCCGAAGCGCTGGTCACTCAGCGCCGTCAGCAGCTGGTCCGCGAGCAGGCCGAGAGCGATCTGGCTCGTGAGGAATGGGAAGCGCTCGGCGACGGCGAAGCCAGCGCCCTGACCCTGCGCCAGCCGCAGCTGGCCGACGCGCAGGCCCAGCTGGCCGCAGCCGAGGCGAGCCTGGCCGAGGCCCGGCTCAATCTCGCCCGGACCCGCATCTCCGCGCCGTTCGACGGGCGCATCCGCACCAAGCTCGCCGATATGGGCCAGTATGTCGGCCCGGGCACGCGGCTGGGCCGGGTGTTCGCCACCGAAACCGCCGAGATCGCCCTGCCGCTCAGCGACGGCGAGCTGGCGCTTCTGAACATGCCGCTGGCCTTCCAGGCCTCAGAAGCCGAACCAGGCCCTGAAGTGCGGCTGTCCTCGATGATCGCCGGGCGCGACCGCGTCTGGGAAGGCCGGATCGTGCGCACCGACTCGGTGATCGATCCGCAGACCCGCACGCTGAGCGCCATCGTCCAGGTCGACGATCCCTATGGGGAGGCGGCCGAAGCGGCCGGCGCGCCGCTGGCCATGGGCCTGTTCGTGGACGCCGAGATCACCGGCCGCCAGATCGAGCGGGCCTACGTGCTGCCGCGTTCGGCGCTGCGCGGTGCGGACAAGATGTACGTGGCCGAGGAAGGCGGCGTGCTGTCGGTGCGCCAGGTCGAGGTGATCGATTCCTCGCCCGAGCGCGTCGTGGTCGCCTCCGGCGTCAGCGCCGGCGAGCGCGTCATCACCTCCCCGGTGCGCGGCGCGATCGACGGCATGGCGGTCCGCGCGCTCGACGCGGACGGCAAGCCGCTCGACCCCGAGCCCGAAGCCGGCCCTGAAGAAGAAACAGAAGCGACGGTCGCGGGCGCGCAAACCGCCGCGGCCGGCCGCTAGGCGACAGGACAGGGAGCACCACCATGGTCGAACGTCCCGAAGAAAAGCAGCACCGCGGCCTTCTGGCCTGGTGGGCGCGCAACTCGGTCGCCGCGAACCTTCTGATGGTCATCGCCTTCGTGGGCGGGATCGTCGGCTACAGCCAGCTGCAGCGCGAAACCTTCCCCTCAGGCTCTTTCCCGGGAGCCTCGGTGTCGGTGGCGTGGCCCGGCGCCTCGCCGCAGGAGGTCGAAGAGCAGATCATCCTCCGGATCGAGGAATCGCTGGGCGACCTGCAGGGCGTCGAAAACCTCACCTCGACGGCCGCGGAGGGCCGCGGCTGGGTAAATATCGAGGGCCGTCGCGATCAGGAGATCGGCGCGTTCATCGACGAGATCAAACTGCGCGTGGATTCCATCAACAACCTGCCGCGCGACGCTTTCCGTCCGGTGGTCAGCCGCTGGCAGAGCGAGCAGCAGACCTACATGATGGCGGTCCACGGCGAGATCGATCGCCGCGAACTCCAGCGCATCGCCGAGGAAATCCGCGACGACATCGCCGCGACCGTGCCCGAGGCGTCGCTGGTCAACACGATGTCGCGCCTCAATGAAGAGGTCGCGATCGAGGTCAGCGAAGAGGCGCTGCGTCGTTACGGGTTGACCTTCAACGAGGTCGCCCAGGCGATCCGGGCGAGCTCGCTGAACACCTCGGCGGGCAGCGTACGCACCGCCCAGGGCACCGTGGCGATCACCTCGCGCCAGCTCGCCGATACGGCCGAGGACTTCGAGCAGATCATCATCCGTCAGACTCCCGGCGGCGGCGTGATCCGCGTCGGCGACATTGCGACCGTGACCGACGGCCTGATGGACATCGATTTCGAAGGTACGTTCAACGGCGAGACCATGGTGCTGATCGACATCCGCACCACCGGCGACGTCGACGTGGTCACCCTCGCCGAGCAGATGGAACGCTTCGTCGAGGAAAAGCGCGCAGAGCTGCCGCCCAGCGTGACGATCTCGCCCTGGTTCGACATGAGCGAGCTTTACGAGTCGCGCATGAACACCATCGCGAACTCGGCCTGGCTGGGCCTGCTGCTGGTGCTGATCACGCTGGTGCTGTTCCTGCGGCCCATCGTGGCGTTCTGGGTGACCATCGGCATCGCGACCGCGTTCGCAGGCGGCATGATGCTGCTGCCGATGTTCGGCGTGACGCTGAACATGCTCTCGCTGTTCGCCTTCCTGATCGTCATCGGGGTGGTCGTGGACGACGCGATCATCGTGGGCGAGAACATCCATAACCGCGTCGAGCGCGGCGAGCGCGGCATGACCGCTGCGGTCGTGGGCGTGCAGATGGTCGCCAAGCCGGTCGTCTTCGCGGTCATCACCACCATGATGGCGTTCGCGCCCTGGATGCTGCTGACCGGTCCGGAGGTTCAGTTCACCAGCCAGATCTCCATCGTGGTGATCTGCGCGCTGACCTTCTCGCTGATCGAGGCGCTGTTCATCCTGCCCGCGCACCTGGCGCATCTGGGTCCGCAGAAAACCACGGGCTTCTTCGGTCCGCTGATCAAGCTGCAGGCCGGCATCGCCGACGCGCTCGTCACCTTCGCGCGGCGTGTCTACGCCCCGGCGCTGGCTGTGGCCATCAAGTTCCGCTACGCCACGGTGGCGCTGTTCGTGATGCTGTTCGCGCTCTCGATCGTGCTGATGCAGACCGGCCGCGTGCCGTTCTCCTTCATGCCCGAAGTCGAGAACGAGCTGGTGCAGGTCAACATCGCCCTGCCCGAAGGCACGCCGTTCTCACGCCTCGACCAGGTGCGCGTCCAGCTGGAGGACGCCCAGGTCGAGACCGACCGGATCTACGCCGAGCGCTATGACGGCTTCGACATGCTCCGCGGCGCGGCGACGATCACGTCGGGCAACTCGGTGCGCGCCTGGGTGCAGGTCGCCCCGCCAGAGGACCGGCCTGAACCCATCCCGATGGCCGACATCACTCAGGTGCTTCGCGACGCCGTCGGCCCGGTGCCCGACGCCGAGGAGATCACGTTCAACTTCTCGATCAACGAGAACCAGACCGGCATGCGCTTCGCGCTGAACCATCCTGATCTGGACGTGCTCCGCGCGGCTTCGGAAGACCTGAAGACCCAGCTGCGCTCCTATGCGGCGACCTATGACGTGGTCGACAATCTTCAGGCCAGCGCCCAGGAGATGCGCTTCACCCTGCGTCCTGACGCTCAGGCGCTGGGGCTGACCCTGGCCGACGTGACCGCCCAGGTGCGCCAGGCCTTCTACGGCATCGAGGTGCAGCGCCTGCCCCGCGGCGGCGAGGACGTCCGCGTGATGGTCCGCTATCCCCGGGAGCTGCGCGACAGCCTGGATGCGGTGCGCAATCTCAGGATCCGCACGAACGACGGCCGCGAAATCCCGCTCTCGGCGGTGGCCGACGTGGAGTTCGCACCGGGCATCAACCGGATCAACCGCCGCGAACGCCAGCGCACTGTGACGGTCTCCACCGAGCTGTCCGACATGGAAGCGGCCGGCGAGATCCGCCGCGATCTCCGGGAGAACTTCTTCCCCGAGCTCGAGGCGCGCTATCCGGGCCTGAGCGAGGGCGAGATCGGCGAAGCGGAGAACCAGGCCGAGTTCATGGCCGAGCTGCAGACCCTGCAGATCCTGATGCTGGGTTCGATGTACGTGCTGCTGGCGATCGCCTTCCGCTCGTACTGGCAGCCGCTGCTGATCATGACCGCGATCCCGTTTGCCTTCGCCGGCGCGGTGTTCGGACACCTGATCTTCGGCGTACCCCTGGCGATGTTCTCCTTCTTCGGGGTGGGCGCGGCCGCCGGGGTTGTCGTGAACGACAACCTGGTCCTCGTGGACTTCGTGAACCGGCTCCGCGAACGCGGCGTCGGCGCCTTCCAGTCGTTGATCGACGCGGGCGTGCAGCGCTTCCGTCCGATCCTCCTGACCACGGTGACCACGTTCCTCGGGATCATGCCGATGCTGTTCGAACGCTCCACCCAGGCGCAGTTCCTCAAGCCGATGGTGGTGGCGCTGGGCTTCGCGGTGGTGTTCGCCCTGTTCCTGACGCTGTTCCTGGTCCCCTCGCTCTATGCGGTGGGCGTGGACATCAAGCGGATCGTCAAGGCGATGTGGACCGGCGAAGCGCAGCCGATGATCGGCTCGACCTATTCCGGCCATGAAAGCACCGGCGACGACGCGGTCGATGTCGGCCATGACGGAGAGACGGTCGAAAGCCGCCGCCGCGACCGCGAAACAAGGGGGCCGGACGGCGGCACGCCCGCGCCAGCCGAATGACTGGGCGCCCGGCTTACCGCATTGTAAGTTGAACTCGCGCGGCGGGCCGGTCACGGTCCGCCGCAAATTTTTCATACGATCGGGGAAACTCCATGAAACGCCTCCTTCTTCTCGCCGCGTCTGCGGCGGCCATCGCCGCGTGTACGCCGGCGGACACCACGAACGATCCGGCCGAAACCGTCTCGCCGGCCGAGAGCGCCTCGGAAGTCGCCGCGCCGCGCTTCGGCTCGTTCGGCTTCGAAGTCGCCGGCATGGACCGTGCGGTGCACCCAGGCAACGATTTCGACCGCTTCGCCAACGGCGCCTGGCTGGACGCCACCGAGATCCCGTCCGACCGCTCGCGCTACGGCATGTTCGACATGCTGAGCCTTGAGAACGAGGAGCGCATCGCCGCGATCATCGAGGACGCCTCCGCCGGCCGCGCCGGCGAAGGCCGCACCGCGGAGATGATCGGCACGCTCTACGCCAGCTGGATGGACGCCGACGCGATCGAGGCCGCCGGCCTCGAACCCGCCGCGCCCTTCCTGGCTGAAATCGCCGCGATCGAAACCCATGACGACGCCGCGGCGCTGTTCGCCACGGTGCATCATCACAGCCCGTACGGCTTCTTCGTCTGGGCCGACCCCTCGAACCCCGAGCAGAACGCCCTGCGCATGAGCCAGGGCGGCCTGGGGATGGGCGAGCGCAGCTATTATCTCGACGAGGGCGAGCGCTTCGCCGAGTACCGCGCGGCCTATCTCGAATACATCCGGACGATCTTCGACCTCGCGGGTCTCGATTTCGGCGACAGCGCGGCTGAGGACATCCTCGCGCTGGAAACCCGGATCGCCGAAGCCCACTGGACCCGCGAGCGCTCGCGCCAGATCACCGAGACCTACAACGTGATGAGCGTGGCTGAACTCGACGCGCTCGCCCCGGCCCTGAAGCTGGCCGACGGCATGGCCGCTCTGGGGCTCGACGTCGAACAGCTCATCGTCGCCCAGCCCAGCGCGATCGAAGGCACGGCGGAAGCCTTCGCCGGGACCGACATCGAGACGATCAAGGCCTGGATGGCGCTGCACTTCATTTCGAACCGTGCGAGCTGGCTGCCCGCCGCCTTCGACGAGGCGAGCTTCGACTTCTTCAGCCGCACCCTGCGCGGCCAGGCCGAGCAGCGTTCGCGCGACCGCCGCGGCGTACAGCTCGTCAACGGCGCGCTCGGGGACGCGATCGGCCAGATCTATCTCGACCGGCACTTCCCGCCGAGCTCGAAAGATCAGATGGACGAGCTGGTGCAGACCACCCTCACCTCGTTCCGCGGCCGGCTCGAACAGCTGGACTGGATGGACCAGGAGACCCGCGAGCAGGCGCTCCTGAAACTCTCCACCTTCGAGCCGCGCATCGGGGTGCCGGAAGTCTTCGAGACCTATGAGGGTCTCGACCTCTCTGCGGACAGCTATTTCGCCAAGCGTCTGGCGATGTCCGAATGGCAGTGGGCCGAGCAGCTCGAAGATCTCGGCGAGCCGGTCGATCCGCGCGAGTGGGGCCTGCCCACCCAGATCGTGAACGCGTTCTACAGCCCGCTGCAGAACCAGATCACCTTCCCCGCCGGCATCCTGCAGGCGCCCTTCTTCGACCCGGCCGCCGACCCGGCGATCAATTTCGGCGCCATCGGCGGCGTGATCGGTCACGAGATCGGCCACGGCTTCGACGATCAGGGCCGCCGCTACGACGAAAGCGGCCGGCTGCGCGACTGGTGGAGCGAGGAGACCAACGCCCGCTTCGAGGAACGCGCCGCGACCCTGGGCGCCCAGTACGACGAGTTCTGCCCGTTCGACGATCTGTGCGTGAACGGCCGCCTGGCCATGGGCGAGAATATCGGCGATCTGGGCGGGCTTCAGATGGCCTACACCGCCTGGCGCGAGTACGTGGACACCCACTATGGCGGCGAAGCCCCGGTCATCGACGGCTTCACCGGCGACCAGCGCTTCTTCCTGGCCTGGGCCCAGGTCTGGCGTGCCAAATACACCGAGGACGCGCTGCGCTCGCAGCTGGTGAACGGCCCGCACTCCCCGCCCCGGTACCGGATCAACGGCGTGGTGCGCAATCTGGACGCCTGGTACGACGCGTTCGGCATCACTGAAGAGCACGAGCTCTACCTGCCGCCCGAACAGCGCGTGCGCATCTGGTAGGCTTCGCTCACCGGCTGAAATGAAGAGCCCGGCGCGGGAGACCGCGCCGGGCTTTTTCTTGTTCACCGAGCTCGGCTCAGAGCGGTCAGCCCTCGCTCAGGCAAAGCAGATAGGTCGGCGTGTACTCGATCGCCCCGCCGATCCAGCCCTCGATGCGGGGATGGACGATCCAGGCGCGCTGGGGGCTGAAGAACGGGGTGACGGCGAAATCGTCAAGGGCGATCTGTTCGGCCTGGCGGAGCAACTCCGCGCGGGCTGCGGGGTCCTGTTCGGCGCGCGCGGCCAGCAACAGCCGCTCGGTTTCGGGATCGCTCCAGCGTGTGAAGTTCCCCGTCGCGCCGTCCCGGATCGGATCGAGCATGTAGGAGGTGTCGCGGATAACCGCGACCCAGCCGCCCAGCGCGACTTCGAACTCGCCCGCCGCGAGATTCTGGTAATGCACCGCCGCTTCGCTGCCGAAGATCTCTACCTGCACCCAGTCGGCCAGCGAGTTCCACTCGTTCTGAAGCGCCGGCGCGGTGAGGGTTCCGTTGCCGCCCGAGGGATAGGCGAACTCGAACCGAAGCGGATTGTCCGGTCCGAAGCCCGCCTCCTCGAGCAGCGCAACAGCGCGGGCGCGGCGCTCTTCCAGAGGCTCGTCAGCCCAGCGCACCCGGGCAGGCGGATAGGGCGCGGTCAGCTCGGGCGGCGCCAGGCTGTTTGCGACGGTGAGGCCGGAGGCGACCACCTCCTCGAAAACGAACGAGCGGTCCACAGAAATCCCGAGCGCTTCGCGCACGCGAGCGTCGTTGAAGGGCGCGGCCTGGGTGTTGGGCTGCAGGAAGAACACCGCCGGCGGGCTCACGCGTCTGAGATGGCCGGGCAGTTCTTCCTCGACGCGCGCTATCGTGGCCGCCGGCACCGCGGCGGCGATGTCGAGCTCTCCGGCGCGGGCCATGCGCGCGGCAGTCTCGGGCGCGGTGATCGGGAAGTTGAACACTTCGTCGAAACAGGTGCTGGCGTCGTCGAAGAAGAGCGGATTGCGCTCCAGCACGGTCTGGCGGTCCAGGATGCGTTCGACCAGCGTGTAAGCGCCGTTGACGACGATGTTGTCCGGATCGGTCCAGGCGTCGCCATGCGCCTCGATGACGTGGCGGGGCACCACCGCGCCGCGGCTGTCGGCGAGAAGATCGGGCAGGAAGGGCATCGGGTGGATCAGCTCGATCACCACTGTGCTCGCATCCGGCGCGCTCACGCCCAGCTGATCGGGCGCCAGATCGCCGCGCAGGATCGCCTCAGCGTTCACCACCGGGGCGAACACGTCGACATAGGCCGCCGCCGTGGCCGGATCGACCGCGCGGCGCAGGCTGTAGACGACGTCCTCGGACGTGATCGCCTGACCGTCCGACCAGACCGCCTCGCGCATCTGGAATGTCCAGGTCAGCCCGTCCTCGGAGACCTCCCAGCTTTCAGCCAGACCCGGCGCGGGCTCTCCATCGGGCCCCAGCCGCAACAGGCCCACGAACAGGTCGCCGGTGATCGGCTGCGTCCATGACCCGTTCGCCTGGTGGGGATCGACGGTGTTCAGCTCCGGCCCGTCGTTTCGATAGAGCACGCCGCTTTCAAGGCGCTCGAGCTGGCCGCCGGTCGAGCTCTCCCCGCAGGCGGTGAGCGCCGATGCGGCGAGCAGAAGACAGATATGGCGTTTCATGAAGAGCCCCTGTTTACAGGCGGATCAGCCTAGGGAGCCGGCGCGAGCCGTCAACGAAATCCGGGCGCCCTACGGCCCGCCGCCGCCGTCGGCCGTGCTTCTGGCGGTGTACACGCCTGAGAACACGGCCGCATGGCGCGCGAAATCGTCCGCGCCCTCCGCCGCCTGACGGTAAACCAGATGGGCCAGCAGAAGCCGGTCCTGCTTGTCGGACTGCGCCCTGCGCCCGAGCTTTTCTGCGATCCCGGCGATCATGGCGAGCCCGTCAGGGTCGAGCCCGAGCGCAGCCCACTCGGCGAGCCGGTCGGCCTTGAGCGCGTTCAGGGCGCGATGGTCCTTTCGCGCTGCGTCGAGCGCCTGGTAGCGGCCGAGCACGCCCTCTGGATCGAGATCGAGCGCGGCGCAGATCTGACCGCCGGCCTTGCGCGCCTTGCCGGGCGCGCCGCCTTTCTCAAACGCCGCTTCGGCGCGGGCGGCAGCATCGCCGTACGCTTCAAGCCCTCCGGGCGCGCTCGCGCGCCGGGTGAGGTAAAGCGCGGCGGCGTCTTCGATCGCGCGGCCTGACGCCCTCATCTCAGCGAAGACCGCCTTGCCCGTCGCCTCGGCGCGGGCGGGATCGACGCCGCACAGCGTCATCGCCAGCGCGATGTCGTCCGTCGAGGGCCCGGCCAGCGTGATCTCGCGGTAGTGCTCGATATCCAGCCCGCATCCCAGCGAAATCGCGCCGCCGGTCCACACCGCGCGAGAGGGAACGAAGGCCAGCAGGTCGATCAGCCATTTGCGCCGCCCCAGCCATCCGCGGCGGGCCAGCGACGCCTTCTGCAGAGCGACGATCTCGTCCTGCCGCTCGAGCACCTTGCGGGCGACGAGGTGAGGCGCGCCATCAAGCCGCATGGCGGCCGCCGCGACGAACCAGTCATAGGGCTTGCCCGGCTTGCGGCCCGGCAGCAAACCCGGCCCGCGCGTCGTCGGCTCAGCCTCGGCCAGCGCCTCGCGCACCGCTTCGAGCCGGCTCAGCGCATTGTCGATATTCAAGTTTCTCTCCCCTGGGTCATGCCCCTATGCAGGACCCAAGGGGTAGCAGCCCTGTCCGCGCATGGCCAATCAGGGGCGGCCCCTGTCCGGCCCTCATGCCGCAGCGCCGGATGATTGAACCGTCACGCCGGCGCGCTAGAACCGGGGCTGAGCAGCTGGAGCCTCGCCATGACCTTTCGCGCCCTTCTCGCCGCCGCTTCGGGCCTGTCTCTCGCGGCCTGCGCCAACATGGCCTCGCTGGGCGGCGCTCCGTCCGGCGCCCCTGAAGCGCGCAACGCCGCGCCTGCGCCGGCGGCGGTCTACACCCCGGCTGATCATGACGGGCCCGGCGCGGACTGGCGCGCGGTCGCGGATGCGGAACTGGCCGACCGGCTGAACCGGCCGCAGCGCGAGGGCCGGGCGAAGAACGTCATCCTGTTCGTGGCCGACGGGCTGAGCGTTGGAACGATCACCGCGGCGCGCATTCTGGACGGCCAGCTGCGCGGGGAGACAGGCGAAGAGAACTACCTGCCCTTCGAGCGATGGGGCCATACCGCGCTCATCAAGACCTATAACGAGAACGCCCAGGTGCCTGACAGCGCGGGCACTGCGAGCGCGCTGCACACCGGGGTCAAGACCCATGTCGGCGCGATCAGCGTCTACGCCCGCGACGGCGTGGAGGCCTGCCGCCCTGGCCATCCCGTGCCCGCCACAATCCTTGAACGCGCAGAGGACCGGGGCATGGCAACCGGCCTGGTCGCCACCGCGCGGCTGACCCACGCCACGCCCGCGACCGCCTATGCCCATCTGACCAGCCGGAACTGGGAAGTCGACGCGGTCTTGCCGCCTGAAGCGGTCGCCGCAGGCTGCCGCGACCTCGCCCGCCAGCTCATCGAGTTCGACCGCGGCGACGGCATCGAGCTGGCGCTCGGCGGCGGACGGGCGGCCTTCCTGACCAGCGATCAGGGCGGCCAGCGCACCGACGGCCGCGACCTGACCGCCGAATTCGCCGCGCGCGGCGATTACGTGGCCGATCTTTCAGGCTTCCGCGCGCTCGATCCGGCGAGCGAGCGCCCCGTGCTGGGCCTGTTCGCACCCTCCCACCTCGCCTATGCCCATGACCGCGATCCGGAGGCGGAACCCTCGCTCGAGGAGATGACCGCTTTCGCCATCGACAAGCTCAGCCGCGACGAAGACGGGTTCTATCTGCTGGTCGAGGCTGGCCGGGTCGATCACGCCCATCACGGCACGAACGCGCATCGCGCGCTGACCGACGCGCTAGCTTTCGCGCAAGCCGTCGAGCGCGCCGCGGCGATGACCGATCCTGACGAGACGCTGATCATCGTCACCGCCGACCACGGCCATGTGTTCACGATCGCGGGCTATCCCAGGCGCGGCAATCCGATCCTGGGGCTGGTGCATCCCCCCGCCCCCGATCTCAGCGACAGCCCGACCCCGCCCTCGCCGGCCCAGGACGGCCGGCCCTACACCACGCTGGGCTATTACACCGGTCCGGTGCGCCGGCCCGTGGACGGTGACTCGCTCACCCAGGATCAGGTGCTCGATCCGGACTATCGCCAGCAGGCCGCCGTGCCGATGGGCAGCGAGACCCATTCGGGCGAGGACGTCGCCGCGTTCGCGCGCGGCCCCTGGGCGCATCTGGTCGACGGGGTGATGGAGCAGCACACGCTGAACCGGATCATGACCTGGGCGCTGGGTTGGGAAAGCGTTGACGAATTTCCTGAAGAATAAGGCCGCTTGACCGCTGCCCGGATCGACCGGGCGCTTAGTATCGAGGCGACCGACAACCCGCGATGCCCCGCCGCAAGGCCCTGCCGAGCTGGAACGATCATCCCGCCTGGCGGCGCACCTACAAGGCGCTGCCGCGTGATCTCCAGCCTCCCAGCCCCCTGCCCGTGCAGGAGGAGTGGCGGCGGCTGGCCGGCTATGACGTGCATATCGACCGCTGGGTCGCGCCGTCTGCGCGCGCGCGTATCGTGCTGCTTCACGGCGGGGGCGGGCATGGCCGCCTGCTCGGCCCGCTCGCCTGGCGGCTGTCGCTTCACGGGTTCGAGACGCTGTGCCCCGACCTGCCCGGCTACGGCCTGACCGCGACGCCGAAAAAGGGCCGGATCGTCTACGACCACTGGCGCGAGGTGGCCGCCGAACTTTTGGAGGCCGAACGCCGGCGCGGCGGCTTCCAGTTCGCGTTCGGCCTGTCGATGGGCGGCATGCTCGCCTATGACGCGGTGGCGATGAGCGGCGCGGCGGACGGGCTGGCCGGCACATGCTTCCTAGACGCCACCCAGCGCGAGGTGCGCCGCGCCGTGGTCCGTCAGCGCTGGATGGCGGGTCTGGTCGATCCGGCCTTCAGCCTCACGCCGCGCTTTCTCGACGGGTTGATGATCCCGATGGCGGTCGCGGGCAAGATGTCGACGATCTCCAACAACAAGGCGGTGACCGAGGCGATCCTCGATGATCCGCTTGCAGGCGGAAACTCCATGCCGGTGGGCTTTCTGAGAAGCTGGATGACCGCGCCGCCTCTAGCGCCGCCGGAAAGCTTCGACCAGTGCCCGGTGCTGATGGTGCATCCCGCGCGAGACCGCTGGACGGATGTCGCGATCAGCGACGACTTCTTCGACCGGCTGCCCGTGCTCAAGCGCCGGGTCATGCTGGAGAACGCCGGCCATTTCCCGATCGAGCCGCCCGGCGCCGATCAGCTCGACTACGCGTTCGCGAACTTCGCAGAAGCGATCATCGAGCACCGGCCGATGCCCGAGCGTCTGGTCTAGCCCCGCCGCGTCAGGTCCAGCCTCTGGTCGGAAATCGGCGTGTAGCTGTAGTCCTTCGTGGCCGCCCAGATCGTCAAAAGGGCCGCGCCGTCCTCAAGATCGATGACGTTGAAGCCGGCCGGCTCGTCGCGCGTGCGCTTGGACAGCGCCGTCGACGCGCCGACATGCCAGCTCTTGCCGCCGTCGGGCCGCTCGAAAGCGATGGCGAAGGCCTGGTGCAGATGCCCCGACAGCACGATGTCCACGCCCGCCTCGGCCAGGATCGACGTGGCTTCCGAGCCGCCCTTGGTCTTCGCCCGGCCCTTCGCCCCGCCCGGCGCGAACAGCGGGTGGTGGCCCGCGACGATACGCACGCCGTGCACGTCGCCGAGCCGTTCGGCGGCTTCGCGGGCGTGCGCCTCGCGCACCTTGCCCAGCGACCAGTCCAGCCGCGCCTGCAGCCCGCGCGAGGTGGCCAGCGTCTCCATGCCGTGGCTCTTGTCGCGCCAGTCGGGCCGCACCGTGCCGCCCAATAGCTTCTCGAACCGCCCCCAGGGCCGGATCAGCCGGGAGAACAGATCCCAGTAGGGCGTGTCGTGATTGCCCGGCGCTGCGACCACCGGCGGGTCGAGCCGGGCGAAGAAATCCGCTGCGGCGCGAAACTCGCGCTTGCGGCCGTACTGGGTGAAGTCGCCGGCCGCGCAGATCACGTCCGCTTCGAGCGATTGCAACGCCTCGGCCAGCCCCTCGACGAGCGGCGGGTCCTCGGCGCCGAAATGCAGATCGGCCAGATGCAGAATACGGGTCATCCCGCCCCTTCCATGAACGCTCCCGCCAAGCCTAACGCGAGCGGCGCCGCGCCGTTCCGGACAAAGCCCGGGCGGCGCGGCGCTGCAGGACCGCCCGTCAGAGCCCCTTCTTCTTGCGATGCTCCTGTTGCAGCCGCTTGTGAAACTTACCCCAGTCGCGGCTGCGCGCCCGCCGCTCGGCCACGCTTTCGGTGTTCCGCGCGTTCTCGCGCTTGAGCTTTTCGTAGCGGGCCCAGCGGGCCTCGTCGATCCGGCCGGTTTCAAGCGCGGCGCGCACGGCGCACCCCGGCTCGGTGTCATGGCCGCAATCGGTGAAACGGCAGCGCGCTTCAAGCTCGGCGAAGCCTTCGAAGGTCGCTGAAAGCCCCTCCGCGGCGCCGGCGAGGCCGAGTTCGCGTAGCCCCGGCGTGTCGATCACCCAGCCGCCCGAGGCGAGCCGGCGCATCGAGCGCGCGCGCGTGGTGTGACGGCCCTTGCCGTCATCCTCGCGGATACCCGCCGTTCCGTCCTCCGCGCCGGTCAGCGTGTTGGACAGGGTCGTCTTTCCCACCCCGGATGAGCCCAGGAGCGCGACGGTCTGTCCGGCGCCGAGCCAGGGCGACAGCCGGTCGAGCGCGGACCGGTCGCGCGCGTCCAGCGCCTCGACCAGCGCGTCGCCGGCGACCGACCGGGCCTGATCGACATAGTCCGGGATGTCCGTGGCGAGATCGGCCTTGGTCAGGATCACCACCGGTTCGGCGCCGGCCTCGCGGACGACCGCGAGAAAGCGTTCGAGCCGGGCGGGGTTGAAGTCGGCATTGCAGGAGCTGACCACGAAGGCGGTGTCGACGTTCGCGGCGATGAGCTGAACCTCGCCCTCCGCGCCGGCCGCCCGGCGCTTGAACAGCGACAGGCGCGGCAGCACGCGCGCCGGGCGTTCCAGCGCGGTGTCCACCAACACGAAATCGCCGACCGTCGCGCGGTCGAGCGGGTCCTCGGCGTGGAGCGGGCGGATGCGGGCGGGGCCCGCGAGGGTCAGGACTTCGAGCGCGTCGCGGTGAACAGCGCTGACGCGGACGATATCTTCAAGGTTCTCGGTCTCGGGATCGAGATCGGTGAGCATGGCCGGGCGCAGGCCCAGCGTCGGCAGGTCGTAGGTCACGGGTGAGAACTTCCGTCAGGCCCGGCGTGCGGGCGCAAATCCGCCGATCCGGCGCGAGCCGGACGGGACTGGTGGACCTGACGAAGGGAAGGCGCGCGTCTAGGCGCGGGCTCCGGTCTCGCCGGCCCGAAGGGCGATCACAATGGCCATGACGCTTCACCCTCCTCTGCCGGTGCGAGCGATTGTGCGACCATGCGCCCGCCTCGCCGATCTGGCAAGCCCTTGCGTCCCGAGCTACGTCGGGCTAAGCACCGCCTCCCTGTTGGAGGACCCTGTCGATGGACCAGTCCCGCTAGAGCGAACCGACGGCGCGATGCGCCATCCGCCCGCCGCCCTTGGTGCGCGCGGGTTTCTAGCGACAGGACACCTCCATGGGACTTCTTGAAAACCGGACCGCGCTGGTCACCGGCGCAGGCCGCGGCATCGGCGCCGCCATCGCCCGCGCTTTCGCCGCCGAAGGCGCGTTCGTCTTCGTCACCGATATTGATCTGCCGTCAGCTCAGGCCGTCGCCGAAGGGATCGGCGGCCGCGCCGAAGCCTTCACGCTCGACGTGCGCAGCGAGGAGGACTGGGCCGCGGCGGAGTCGCGCGTGTGGGAGCGCGGGCTCGACATCCTCGTCAACAACGCCGGGATCACCGGCTTTCTCGAGACGCCGGGGCCGCACGATCCCGAACATCTCGACCTTGAAAGCTGGCGCGCGGTGATGGCGACCAATCTTGACGGCGTGGCGCTGGGCTGCCGCAGCGCGATCCGCCTGATGAAAGCGAAAGGCGGGTCGATCCTGAACCTGTCTTCGCGTTCGGGCGTGGTCGGCATTCCAGGCGCTGCGGCCTACGCCGCGTCCAAGGCCGGGGTGATGAACCACACCCGCACGGTCGCGCTTTATTGCGCCCAGGCCGGCTATCAGATCCGCTGCAACGCGCTTCTGCCCGCCGCCATCCGGACCCCGATGTGGGACGCCATGCTGGGCGACGGACCCGAACGCGAAGCGATCCTGGCCGACGTCGCCGCGGGCGTGCCGATGGGCCGGTTCGGAACCGCTCGGGAAGTCGCCGACGCCGCGGTGTTCCTGGCGTCCGACCGGTCCAGCTACATGACGGGCACGGGGCTTCATCTCGACGGCGGCATCCTTGCGGGCGCCGAGGCGAGCCCGAAGGCGAAGGACTAGCGATGAAGGCGGCGGCCCGTTGACGATCGGGCCGCCGCCGTCCATTCAGCGCGCAAGGAAAAGGACCGCCGCCATGAACATTCTCATCGTCGGATCGGGCGGGCGCGAGCATGCGCTGGCCTGGAAGATTTCACAGAGCCCGCTGGTGGACACGGTCTGGTCCGCGCCGGGCAGCCCGGCGATGGACCGGATCGGACCGTGCTTCGACGTGGCCGCCGACGATGTCGAAAACCTCGAAAAGCTGGTCCTTCAGATCGAGCCCGATCTGATCGTGATCGGTCCAGAAGCGCCGCTGGCGCTGGGCCTCGCCGACCGGCTGCGTGCGCGGGGATTCGACGTGTTCGGCCCGAACCGGGAGCCCGCCCAGCTGGAAGCGAGCAAGGGTTTCGCGAAGGATCTGATGGCGAAGTTCGGCGTGCCGACCGCCGGATATGGCCGCTTCACCGACGTTGAGGACGCGAAGGCCTTCCTGCGCACACTGCCCGCGCCTTACGTGCTCAAGGCCGACGGTCTGGCCGCGGGCAAGGGCGTTGTGATCGCCGAAACGCTGGAAGACGCCGAAGCCGAGGCCGAAGCGATGCTGTCGGGCAAGTTCGGCGCGGCGGGCGCGGAACTCGTCATCGAGGAGTTCATGCCCGGCGAGGAGGCGAGCGTGTTCGTCCTCACCGACGGGGTGAACCGGCTCACCTTGCCCGCCTGTCAGGACCACAAGCGGCTTCTGGACGGCGATCAGGGCCCCAACACGGGCGGCATGGGCGCCTATTGCCCCGCCCCGGTGATGACGCCGGACCTGATGGCCGAGGTCGATGAGAAGATCGCCGCGCCCATGATCGACGGGCTGGCCGAGGCCGGACACCCCTATAAGGGCGTGCTCTATATCGGGATCATGGTGACGGCGGACGGGCCCAAGGTGGTCGAGTTCAACGTCCGCTTCGGCGATCCGGAATGTCAGGTGCTCATGGCCTCGCTGACCGGCGACATCGTCCCCGCTTTGCTCGCCTGCGCCACAGGGGGCATGCCCGCACGCGACTTCGCCCAGCTCATCCCCGATCTCGACGCCGCCCGCCCCGCCGCGACCGTGGTCATGGCCACTCAGGGCTATCCGGGCGCGTACTCCAAAGGCTCGGTCATCAAGGGCGTGAAGGCCGCCGGCGAGGTGGAGGGGGTCACCGTCTTCCACGCCGGCACGGGGGTGAACGCAGAGGGCGACTGGACCGCCCAGGGCGGCCGGGTGCTGACGGTCACTGCGGTGGGCGATGATCTGAAGCAGGCCGTCTCACGCGCCTATGAGGGCGTGGCGAAGATCGACTGGGCCGAAGGCGTGCACCGCACCGATATCGGCTGGCGGGCGCTGAAGCGGTGAAGATTGCAGGCACCCGGCCCGGAGAGCGCGCCGCGATCGGTGCGCTCTACCCGCGCGCCTTTCCCGATGAGGACCTGACGGGCCTCGTCGCCGCACTCCTCGCACATCCCGACGTGCTGAACCTCACCGCGCACGCCGGTGAGACGGTCGCCGGGCACGCGGCGTTCACCCGCTGCCGCCTCGAGGGACGCAGTGAAACCGCCGCCCTGCTCGGTCCGCTTTGCGTGGATCCCGATCATCAGCGTCAGGGGCTGGGCCGTGCGCTGATCGAAGCGGGCGCTGAGCGGCTGGCGCGCGAGGGCGCGTCCGAGCTTCTGGTGCTCGGCGATCCGGCCTATTACGGCGCGCTCGGCTTCGACGCCCCGGCCGGAATCGCCGCGCCCTATGACCTCAAGCCCGAATGGGCCGAGGCCTGGCGGTCGATGCGTCTGGGCGACGCCCCGCGGATTTCAGGCGCGCGGCTGATCGTTCCGGAGCCGTGGCGCGACGCGGCGCTCTGGGCTTAGGGCCCAGCCCGCTTCACAACCCCTCTTCGCCGTCCCGGCCGAGGCTGAAGGCCGCTCTTCCGGGAAGCGAGGATACGCCTAGAGGCTCAACACCCGGCTGAAGCGCTCGCCGCGGCGTTCGATCTCGATGGGCCAGCGGCGTTCGCCGTCCAGGCTCTCGATCACGGCTTCGGCGTCGCTCAGGGTTTCGATCGGCGCGCCGTCGATGGACAGGAGCCGGTCGCCGGGCTGGAAGCCGAAATAGTCCGCCGCGGAGCGCCGCTCCACGCCCATGACGATCACGCCGCGGGTGAAGGGGTCGAGCCCGTTCTCCTCGTTGAAGGCGGGGGAAAGCTCGACGAGTTCGGCGCCGGTGAACGGGCTGCGTCCACCCACAGTGAAGCGTTCGCCTTCGGCCTCGCCCGGCGCAGGCCGCGCCTGGACGGTGAAGGTCCGGCTGCGCCCGTCACGCAGCACGGTCAGCTCGGCGGGGTCGCCGATCATGCGGGTCGCGAAGCGGAAGCGCGCGCCCGCCTCGTCATTGACTTCCACCCCGTCGACCTCGACCACCACGTCGCCTCGGGCGAGCCCGGCCCGCTCGGCCGGACCGCCGGGCCAGAGTTCGGACACGATCGCGCCGCGGGGGCGATCAAGACCTATGGAGCGGGCGAGATCGGCGGTCACCGGCTGCAGCCGGGCGCCCAGCCAGGGCCGGACGATCTCGCCGTCGGTCAGGGCCGCATCCACCACCGTGCGCACCATCTCCACCGGGACCGCGAAGCCGATGCCGTTCGAACCGCCCGAACGCGAGAAGATCGCCGTGTTCACGCCGATCAGCTCGCCGTCCATGTCCACAAGGGCGCCGCCGGAATTGCCCGGGTTCACCGCCGCGTCGGTCTGGATGAAGAAGGCGTAGTCGGTGATGCCCACATCGGTGCGCGCGAGCGCGGAGACGATGCCGCTGGTCACCGTCTGGCCCACCCCGAACGGGTTGCCGATGGCCAGCACGAGATCGCCGACCTCCGCATCGCCCGCCTCGTCATAGGGCAGCACGGGGAGGTCATCGCCTGCATCGATCTTCAGCACCGCGAGGTCGGTGCGCTCGTCGGCGAGCAGCAGCTCGGCTTCGAACTCGCGCCGGTCGGCGAGCACGACGCGCAGATCCTGCGCGCCCTGCACGACGTGATTGTTGGTCACGATGACGCCCGAGGCGTCCACGATGACGCCCGAGCCCAGCGAGTTGACCTCGCGCTGGCGCACTTGAGGGCCGAAGAAGCGCTCGAAGAAGGGGTCGCCGGCGAAGGGCGTGCGCTGATTGATCACGCGGCGGGAATAGACGTTGACCACCGCGGGCGCGGCCTCGCGCACCACGGGCGCGAAGCTGAGCTGCACTTCGGCGCGGGACTCAGGCGCCGCGCGCGCCTCTGTCTGGGCGAACGCAGGCGTGGCGGCGGCGGCGATCGCGCCGAGCGCGACAAGACCGGAACGAAACTTCACGGGACCCCTCCCCGATGGAAACCTTCAAAACGACGCCGGACATGTAAGCAGGCCCATTGCGGCTGAACAGGGGCTGAAGCGTTAAGAAGTCTTAAGCCCGGATGACCGGGCCGCCCGGCCTTGCTAAGGTTCGCTTCGCCAGGTCTGAGGGGACGGCGCATGTTCAAACGCGATCGCAAATTCCGGCTCTTCCCGCCCAGGAAAGGCGCGGCGATGCTGCGCCGGATCGAGGACCGGGCGGCCGACGAGTACGGCGTGCTCTACAAGGACGGCCGCGCCAAGGCGCTCGAACGCGCCGAAGAGGTGGCCCGGGAGAAGGTCGCCGAAGCCGCGCAGAAATCCGAAGCCGAGGTGAACCGCGATCAGGCCCGGGTCGAAGCGAATTTCTGGGACAAGCTCAAGCGCGTCGCGAGGCAGATCCCGTTCCTGGAAGACCTGATCGCGGCCTATTACGCCATGCGCGATCCCGACACCCCGCTTCAGGTGCGCGCGGCTCTGGTCTTCGGCCTTCTGTATTTTCTGTGGACTTTCGACATCATCCCCGACTTCCTCGGCGTGATGGGCTTCGCCGACGACGGCACGGTGATCACCACGATCCTCATGCAGGTCTCGGCCTCCATCAAGGACGAGCACCGCGCCAGGGCGCGCGAAGTGCTGGGCGTGGAAGGGTTCTAGAACAAAAAAAAGGCCGCGCCCTTGCGGTGCGCGGCCTTCTCACCCCGGAAAGGGAGGAATCCCTAGTCCTCGTCGGCGCCGACGCCTTCTTCGGCGAGACGGGCGCGGTCTTTCGCGCCTTTGGCTTCGGGATCGCGATCGACCAGTTCGATCACGGCCAGCGGCGCGTTGTCGCCGTGGCGGAAGCCGGCCTTCAGGACGCGGGTGTAGCCGCCGTTACGCTCGGCGTAACGGGGTCCGAGCGTTTCGAACAGCTTGCCGACCTGCTCGATGTCGCGGACCTGGCTGATCGCCTGACGGCGGGCGTGCAGGTCGCCGCGTTTGGCCAGGGTGACGAGCTTGTCCATGATCGGCTTCAGCTCTTTGGCCTTGGGCAGGGTGGTCACGATCTGCTCGTGCTCGATCAGCGAGGCCGCCATGTTGGCGAACATGGCCTTGCGGTGGCTGGCCGTGCGGTTGAGCTTGCGGTGGGCGACGCCGTGGCGCATCTGAGTTCTCCTTCAATCCCGGTTAGGGACGCCTCGCGGCGTTCCTCCTAGATTTGATCCTCGTATTTCTTGGCCAGATCCTCGATGTTCTCCGGCGGCCAGTTCGGCGCTTCCATGCCCAGGTGCAGACCCATCTGGGCGAGAACTTCCTTGATCTCGTTAAGCGACTTGCGGCCGAAGTTCGGGGTGCGGAGCATTTCCGCCTCGGACTTCTGGATGAGGTCGCCGATATAGACGATGTTGTCGTTCTTCAGGCAGTTGGCCGAACGCACCGACAGCTCGAGCTCGTCGACCTTCTTCAGAAGGGCCGGGTTGAAGTCGAGATCGGGCTTTTCGTCCTCGCCGGCGCGCGCCTGGTTGGGCTCGTCGAAGTTGACGAAGATCTGCAGCTGGTCCTGCAGGATGCGGGCGGCGTAGGCCACCGCGTCCTCGGGCGTCACCGCGCCGTTGGTCTCGATCTCGAGAATGAGCTTGTCGTAGTCGAGCACCTGGCCTTCACGGGTGTTCTCCACCCGGTAGGCCACGCGCTTAACCGGGCTGTAGAGCGCATCCACGCCCACAAGGCCGATCGGGGCGTCTTCGGGACGGTTGCGCTCGGCGGGGACGTAACCCTTGCCGGTGTTCACCGTCAGGACCATGCGCACCTCGGCGTCCTCGTCGAGGGTGCAGATCACGTGATCCTTGTTGATGATCTCGATGTCGGCGGTCTCTTCGATGTCCGCCGCAGTCACTTCGCCCGGGCCGGACTTCTTCAGCGTCAGGCGCTTGGGGCCCTCGCCGTGCATCCGCAGGGCGACCTGCTTGAGATTGAGGATGATGTCGGTGACGTCCTCGCGCACGCCCTTGATCGAGCTGAACTCGTGCAGGACGGAGTCGATCTGAACCGCGGTGATCGCCGCGCCCTGGAGCGAGGACAGAAGAATCCGGCGCAGCGAATTGCCCAGAGTCATGCCGAAGCCGCGCTCGAGCGGTTCGGCGACGATCTTGGCGTGACGCGACGCGTCGTGGCCGGCCTGGATTTCCGGCTTCATCGGGCGGATCAGTTCCTGCCAGTTCTTCTCAATCACGGTGCAGCACCCCTTCAGGCGTGCGGCGCGAACGCCCGCAGGCGATCGCGCCGGAGAAAATCATCAAACGGCGGCGTCGTGTTCTAGACGCGACGGCGCTTGGGCGGACGGCAGCCGTTGTGCGGGATCGGCGTGACGTCGTGGATCATGGTGACGGTGAGGCCCACCGACTGCAGCGCGCGCAGGGCGCTCTCGCGGCCCGAACCGGGACCGGAGACGCGGACCTCGACGGTCTTCAGCCCGTGCTCCTGAGCCTTGCGGCCGGCGTCCTCGGCGGCGACCTGGGCGGCGTAAGGGGTCGACTTGCGCGAACCCTTGAAGCCCATCGCGCCGGCGGACGACCAGGAGATCGTGTTGCCCTGAGCGTCGGTGATGGTCACCTGGGTGTTGTTGAAGCTGGCGTTCACGTGAGCGACGCCGGCGGTGATGTTCTTGCGTTCGCGGCGGCGGACGCGGCTCGGTTCCTTGGCCATCGACCTGGTTCCTTATTTCTTCTTGCCGGCGATCGGCTTGGCGGGACCCTTGCGGGTGCGCGCGTTGGTGTGGGTGCGCTGGCCGCGCACCGGCAGGCCGCGGCGGTGACGCAGGCCGCGATAGCAGCCCAGATCCATCAGCCGCTTCACGTTCACCGCGCGCTCACGGCGCAGATCGCCTTCGACGGTGTAGCCGCCGTCGATCGTCTCGCGGATCTGCAGGATCTCCGCGTCGGTCAGCTCGTTCACGCGCTTCTCGGCGGGGATGCCCACCTTCTCGCAGATCTCGGCCGCCATGGCGGGGCCGATACCGTGGATGTAGCGCAGCGCGACGGTCACGCGCTTGTTGGTCGGAATGTTGACGCCGGCGATCCGTGCCACGACGCTCTCCTTGTCCTGGTCAGCCCTACGCGCGCGAACCGAAACGAGAGCGCGGCCGGAACTGGCGGCGCTGACACGCTTGCGGCCCTGTCAGAGCGAAGGGCGCTTCTTATAGTCGGACCGCCCTTCGCGTCAACCGCGACGGACGGCGGGTTTGTGTTTTCGCAGCACGGCGTCTCCGCCGTGCCGCGGCGAACGTCTCAGGCGTCCAGAGCGGCGTCGATCCGCCCGGCCACCTCTTCGATCCCGCCCATGCCGTCAACGTCGGCCAGCTTGTCCTGGCCCTGGTAGTACGGAATGAGCGGCGCGGTCTGCTCGTTATAGTTCGACAGCCGCTTGCGGAAGGCCTCCACCGTGTCGTCCGAACGGCCTTCCTCTTCGGCGCGCTTCTTCATGCGCGCCACGAGTTCGTCCTGATCGACGACCAGGCGCACGACCTTGTCGATCTGCGCGCCCCGCTTCGCCAGAAGCGCATCGAGCGCCTCGGCCTGGGCGACGGTGCGCGGAAACCCGTCGAAGATCGCCCCGCCCGCGGCCTCGGCCTCGGGCAGACGGGATTCGATGAGCTCGATGACGATCGCGTCGGAAACGAGATCGCCCCGGTCCATGATGTCCTTCACGCGGCGGCCCAGATCAGAGCCCTCGGCGATGGCCGCGCGCAGCATGTCCCCGGTGGACAGCTGCACCCAGCCCCGGCCCGAGACCAGGCGCTTGGCCTGGGTGCCCTTGCCCGCGCCCGGCGGTCCGAACAGAACCAGGTTCATCGCTTGCGCCCCCTGAGCTTGGTCTTCTTGATCAGCCCCTCGTACTGGTGCGCCAGCAGGTGGGACTGGATCTGGCCGACCGTGTCCAGCGTCACCGAGACCACGATGAGCAGCGCGGTGCCGCCGATATAGAACGGGATGGCGTATTGCGCGCGCAGGATCTCGGGCAGCAGACAGACCAGCGTCAGATAGGCCGCGCCGATCACCGTCAGCCGCGAGAGCACGTAGTCGATGTACTCCGCGGTGCGCTTGCCCGGACGGATGCCCGGCAGGAAGCCGCCGTACTTCTTCAGATTGTCCGCGGTGTCTTCCGGATTGAAGACGATCGAGGTGTAGAAGAAGGTGAAGAAGATGATGAGGAACGCGTAGAACCCCAGGAAGAGCGGCTGGCCCGGGCCGAGCAGCGCCACGACCTGGCGCAGCCAGTCGGGACCGGACTGCGCGGAGAAGCCCGCAACGGTCGCCGGCAGCAGCAGAAGCGAGCTCGCGAAGATCGCCGGAATGACGCCCGCGGTGTTCAGCTTCAGCGGCAGGAAGCTCGACTCCCCGCCCATCATCTTGTTGCCCACCTGGCGCTTGGGATACTGGATCAGCAGCCGGCGCTGGGAGCGCTCGATGAACACCACGAAGGTCAGCACCAGAATGATGCCGATCAGCATGGCGATGATCACGCCGCCGGGCAGCGCGCCGGTCGCGCCCTGCTCGAGCGCCTGAAACAGCGCGCGGGGCATCTCAGCGATGATGCCGGCGAAGATGATCAGCGACACGCCGTTGCCCACGCCGCGCGCAGTGATCTGCTCGCCCAGCCACAGAAGGAACATCGTCCCGCCGACCAGCGTGATCACGGTGGTGACGAGGAAGAACGGCCCGGGATCGATCGCGATCGTCGCGTTCGTGGTCGGGTCGGGGTTCTGCATGCTGACCGCGATGGCGAACGCCTGAACGGCCGCCAGGATCACGGTGAGATAGCGCGAATACTGGTTGATCTGCTTGCGGCCCTGCTCGCCGCCTTCCTTCTTCAACCGCTCCAGGCTCGGCACGGTGGCCGCCATGAGCTGCATGATGATGGAGGCCGAGATGTAGGGCATCACGTTCAGCGCGAAGATCGCCATACGCTCGACCGCGCCGCCGGAGAACATGTTGAACATGCCCAGCACGCCGCCCTGCTGTTGCTGGAAGGCGGTCGCGAACTGGTCGGGGTCGATGCCGGGAAGCGGCACGTAGGTGCCGATCCGGTAGATGACGAGCACCAGGAGCGTGAACAGAATGCGCTTCTGCAGCTCCTTGGCGCGGGCGAACGCCCCGAAATTCATGTTCGAAGCGAGCTGTTCGGCGGCTGACGCCATGGCGGTCGATCACTCCTGAATGCGGGTCGCCCGTAAAAGGCGGAAAGACCGGCCC
This sequence comes from Oceanicaulis sp., assembly GCA_040112665.1. Lineage (NCBI taxonomy): Bacteria > Pseudomonadati > Pseudomonadota > Alphaproteobacteria > Maricaulales > Maricaulaceae > Oceanicaulis > Oceanicaulis sp. The sequence goes on from CP157796.1 coordinate 3,006,807, forward strand.
TATTTAGGGAGCCGGTCTTCCGAATGCGAGCGCTAGGCTTCGGCGTCGGCCTTGGCGCGGGTCTCGGTCACCGAGCCGCCGGCCTTTTCGACCGCGGCCTTGGCCGGGCCCGAAGCGCCGGCCACGGTGATGTTCAGCTTGGCTTTCAGCTCGCCGCCGCCGATCAGGCGCACGCCGTCGCGCACGCGGCGGATGACGCCGGACTTGACCAGAGCCTCGCCGTCGACGGCGGACTTGGCGTCCAGCTTGCCCGCGTCGATCGCGGCCTGAAGCCGGCCGAGCGTGACTTCCACGAAGCGCGCCCGGTTCGGCTTGGTGAAGCCGCGCTTGGGCAGACGCTGGTGCAGCGGCATCTGACCGCCTTCGAAGCCCTTGATGGCGACGCCGGAACGGGACTTTTGGCCTTTCACGCCGCGTCCGCCGGTCTTGCCCTTGCCCGAGCCGATGCCGCGCCCGACGCGCGTGCGCAGCTTGGTCGCGCCTTCGTTGTCGCGCAGTTCGTTCAAGCGCATGGTCGTTCTCCTCGTGAGGGCCGGGCCCTCGAAAATTTGCGCTACTCGACGATCTCGACGAGGTGGGCGACCTTGCGGATCATCCCACGCACCGAGGCGGTGTCCTCGAGCTCGCGTTCACGGCCGATCTTGCCCAGGCCCAGACCCTTCAGGGTCGCGGCCTGCTCGTTCGGACGGCGGATCGGGCTGCCGGTCTGGCGCACCCGGAGGGTTTTCTTCGCAGCCATCTGACGCGCTCCTTACGATTCGATCGCTTCGGGCGCGCTGGCGCCGTCCTGACGACGGTCGACCAGATCGGCCACTTTCATGCCGCGCTTGGCGGCCACCGAGCGCGGCGAGTTCTGGGCCTTCAGGGCTTCGAACGTGGCGCGCACCATGTTGTAGGGGTTCGACGAGCCGGTCGACTTGGCCACGACGTCCTGAACGCCCAGGCTTTCGAGCACCGCACGCATCGGACCGCCCGCGATGACGCCGGTGCCCGGAGGCGCGGCGCGCAGCACGACCTTGCCCGCGCCCCAACGGCCCTTGGCGTCGTGATGCAGCGTACGGCCTTCGCGCAGCGGCACGCGGATCATCATCTTCTTGGCTTCCTCGGTCGACTTGCGGATGGCTTCAGGCACTTCGCGCGCCTTGCCCTGTCCGAACCCGACCCGGCCCTTGCCGTCGCCGACCACCGCGAGCGCGGCGAACTGGAAGTTCCGGCCGCCCTTCACGGTCTTGGCGACCCGGTTGATCTGAACGAGCTTGTCGATCAGTTCCGGTTCGTCGTTGTCTTCCCGGCGACGACGGTCGCGACCGCGATTGTCTTCTCGAGCCATGCGTCCGCTCCCTTAGAAGTTCAGGCCGCCCTCACGGGCGGCGTCGGCGAGCGCCTTGACGCGCCCGTGATAGATGTAGCCGCCGCGGTCGAACACGACCTCGGTGAGGCCCTTCTCCTTGGCCCGTTCGGCGACCTTGCGGCCGACTTCCTGGGCGGCGGCGACGGTGGCGCCCGAAGCGTCCAGACCGGGTTCGATCGTCGAGGCCGCAGCCACCGTGACGCCCTGGGCGTCGTCGATGATCTGGGCGTAGATGTGCTTGGACGAGCGGTAGACCGACAGACGCGGGCGACCGGCTCCCATCTTCTTGAGGCGGGCGCGGTTGCGTTGCGCGCGGCGCCGCATTTGATCTCGTGCGGATTTCATGGCCGGCCCTACTTCTTCTTGCCTTCTTTGCGGCGGATGTACTCGCCCGCATACTTCACGCCCTTGCCCTTGTAGGGCTCCGGCGGACGGAACTTGCGGATCTCCGCCGCGGTCTGGCCCACGGCCTGCGCGTCCGCGCCCTCGATCTTGATCTCGGTGGGCTTGGGCGTGGCGATCTTGATGCCCTCGCGCGGGGTGTAGACCACGTCGTGGGACAGACCCAGCGAGAGCTTGAGATCATTGCCCTGCATCTGCGCGCGGTAACCCACGCCGACCAGTTCAAGGTTCTTCTCGAAGCCTTGGGTCACGCCCTGGACCATGTTCTTGATCCGCGCACGCGCGGTGCCGAACATCGCCTTGGCCGACTTGGAGTTTTCCGCCGGCTCGACGCGCAGCGTGTTGTCCTCCTGCAGGACGCGCACGCTGGCGGGCAGATCCATGGCGAGTTCGCCCTTGGGACCCTTCACCGACACCAGCCCGCCGTTCACCGAAGCGGTGACGCCGGAGGGGATTTCGACAGGCAGCTTGCCTAGACGGGACATGTGCCTTCCTTCCCTAGCTGACGTGGCAGAGGATTTCGCCGCCGACGTTCTTGGCGCGCGCCGCAGCGTCGCTCATCACGCCCTGCGGAGTGGAGATGATCGCGATGCCCAGACCGTTCTGCACGAGCGGCAGGTCGCGCACCTTGCGGTACTCGCGACGGCCCGGCTTGGACACGCGTTTGATGTCGGAGATCACCGGAGCGCCTTCATAGTACTTCAGCTCGATCTCGTACTGCTTGAAGCCCTGGGCGTCGGTGCTCTCGGAGTAGCCGCGGATATAGCCCTCTTCGAGCAGCACCTCGAGCACCCGGCCGCGCAGCTTGGAAGCCGGCGTGGTCACGGTGGTCCGGTTGCGCATCAGGGCGTTGCGGATGCGGGTCAGCATATCGCCGAGCGGATCGTTCACGGACATGTCGGTCCTCCTCCTACCAGCTCGACTTGACCATGCCCGGGATCAGCCCGTGGCTGGCCAGCTGACGCAGCGCGACGCGCGACATCTTCAGCTTGCGGTAATACGCCCGCGGACGGCCGGTGACCTGGCACCGGTTGCGGACCCGGGTCGGCGCGGAATTGCGCGGCAGGTCCGCCAGCTTCAGCTGGGCGGCGAACCGCTCTTCCACAGGCTTCGAGGTGTCGCGGGCGACAGCCTTCAGCGCGGCGCGTTTGGCGGCGTACTGGTCCGCCAGGCGCTTACGCTTCAGGTTCCGCTCGACAGCGCTTTTCTTGGCCATTCGTTCTTTCTCCTCGCGTGCGGAACCACCCCGGTTCCGCGCTCCTGCTGCGTCAGCTCGTGAACGGAAAGTCGAGCTCGGCCAGCAGGGCCTTCGCTTCTTCGTCAGTTTTCGCGGTGGTGGTCACGATGATGTCCATGCCGCGGATTTGGTCGACCTTGTCGTAATCGATCTCGGGGAACACGATGTGCTCCTTGAGACCCATTGCGAAATTGCCCCGGCCGTCGAAGCTCTTGCCGTTGAGCCCGCGGAAGTCGCGGACGCGCGGCAGAGCGATCGTGACCAGACGGTCGAGAAACTCGTACATGCGATCCTTGCGAAGGGTGACCTTCGCACCGATCAGCTGCTCCTCGCGAAGCTTGAAGCCGGCGATCGACTTCTTGGACTTCGTGGCGATCGGCTTCTGGCCGGAGATCGCCTGAAGATCGGCCAGCGCGCCCTGGATCTTCTTGGAATCCTGAGCGGCCTCGCCCACGCCCATGTTGATCACGACCTTGTCCAGGCGCGGGATCTCCATGTCGTTGCTGTAGCCGAACTTTTCCTTCAGCTTCGCGCGGATCTCTTCGCGATACCGCGTTTTCAGGCGCGGTTCGTATTCAGCGACGTCAGCCATCGATCACCTCGCCGGACTTCTTGGCCACGCGCACTTTCTTGCCGTCCTTGCCGATCTTGAAGCCGACCTTCGTCGGCTCGCCGGTCTTGGGATCGACGAGCGCCACGTTGGAGACGTGGAGCGGCGCGTCTTTTTCTTCGATGCCGCCGGCGCTCATCTGGGTCGGGCGCTGGTGGCGCTTGACCGTGTTCACACCGGAGACCACGACGCGGTCTTCCTTCGGCAGCACGCGGACGACCTCGCCGGTCTTGCCCTTGTCGCGGCCGGTCAGGACGACGACCTTGTCGCCTTTTTTGATCTTCGCAGCCATGGCCTAAAGCACCTCCGGCGCGAGCGAGACGATCTTCATGTGCTGCTTGGCGCGCAGCTCACGCGGCACCGGGCCGAAAATCCGGGTGCCGATCGGCTCGTTGTTGTTGTTCAGCAGAACCGCGGCGTTGCTGTCGAAGCGGATGACGCTTCCGTCGCGGCGCTTGATGTCGCGGGCGGTGCGCACGACGACCGCCTTGCGTACTTCGCCTTTTTTCACGCGGCCCTTGGGCGTGGCTTCCTTGACCGACACCACGATGATGTCGCCGATGCCCGCGTACCGGCGCTTCGCGCCGCCGAGCACCTTGATGCACTGCACGCGGCGGGCCCCGGAATTGTCGGCCACGTCCAGATTGGATTGCATCTGGATCATCGCGATCCTCCGTTACTGGCGGATCGTCCTCGGGTCAGGCTTACGCCTGGGCCGGGACGACCTCCCACCGCTTGAGCTTCGACTTCGGCGCGCACTCCTGGATCAGGACGCGCTCGCCAACCTTGATCGCGCCCGTTTCATCGTGGGCGTGATACTTCTTCGACCGGCGCACGGTCTTGCGAAGCAGAGGGTGCAGGAAGGTCCGCTCGACGCGGACGATCACCGTCTTGGTCTGCTTGTCGCTGACGACGACGCCTTGAAGGATGCGCTTCGGCATGGCCTCAGCTCCCCTGAGTTTCGATGGCGCGCCGGCGCATGTCCGTCTTGATCCGGGCGACATCCCGGCGGATCTGCTTGAAGCGCGCGGTGTTCTCGAGCTGGCCGGTGGCCTGCTGGAACCGCAGATTGAACTGTTCTTTCTTCAGCTTGAGGAGCTCGTCCGTAAGCTGATCGTCGCTCATCGCGCGAACGTCTTCGGCCTTCATCACGCTCTCTCCTGCTCGCCCGGACGGGTCACGATCTTGGTCTTGATCGGCAGCTTGGCCGCGCCCAGGCGCAGCGCTTCGCGCGCGACCTCGTCAGGCACGCCGTCGATCTCGAACATGATCCGGCCAGGCTTGATCTTGGCCACCCAGTATTCGGGCGAGCCCTTGCCCTTACCCATCCGCACTTCGGTCGGCTTTTTCGACACCGGCAGATCGGGGAACACGCGGATCCACACCCGGCCGGCCCGCTTCATGTGGCGGGTGATGGCCCGGCGGGTCGCCTCGATCTGGCGGGCCGTGACGCGCTCGGGCTGCACGGCCTTAAGGCCGTACGAGCCGAAGTTCAGCGTATAGCCGCCCTTGGCGTTGCCGTGGATGCGGCCCTTGTGCGCCTTGCGGAATTTGGTGCGCTTCGGTTGAAGCATTGTTCTTCTCCCTCGCCCCGCTTACGCCGCCTGACGGCCGGACCGCTGACGCTGCTCGCCGGAGTCGAGCATGCGCTTTTCCTGGGCCATCGGGTCGTGCTCGAGGATCTCGCCTTTGTAGATCCAGACCTTCACGCCGATGATGCCCATCGCGGTCTTCGCCTCGGCGAAGCCGTAATCGATGTCGGCGCGCAGCGTGTGCAGCGGCACCGAACCGTCGGCGTATTTCTCGGTCCGCGCGATCTCCGCGCCGCCCAGACGGCCGCCGCACATGATCTTGCAGCCCAGGGCGCCCATGCGCATCGTGGTCTGCAGCGAGCGCTTCATCGCGCGGCGGAAAGCCACGCGGCGCTCGAGCTGCTGGGCGATGGACTCCGCGACCAGGGTCGCGTCGACTTCCGGCTTGCGGACTTCGACGAGATTGAGGAACACCTCGCCCTCGACCATCTTCGACACTTCACGGCGCAGCTTCTCGATGTCCGCGCCCTTCTTGCCGATCACGACGCCGGGACGGGCGGTGTGGATGGTGATGCGGCACTTCTTGTGCGGACGCTCGATGATGATGCGCGAGACCGACGCGTTCTTCAGACGCTCCTTGAGGAAGGTGCGGATCTTCAGGTCTTCGTGCAGCAGATCGGCGTACTCTTCGCCCTTGGCGAACCAGCGGCTCTCCCAGGTGCGGTTGATGCCGACCCGCAGGCCGATCGGATTGATCTTCTGACCCATTACGCGGCCTCCTCGACTTCACGCACGACGATCGTCAGCTCGGAGAACGGCTTGAGGATTTTCGCGCCACGGCCGCGAGCGCGGGCGCGGAAGCGCTTCATCACGATGTTCTTGCCGACAAAGGCCTCGGACACGACCAGCGAGTCGATGTCCAGGCCGTGATTGTTCTCAGCGTTCGCGATGGCGCTTTCGAGCACCTTCTTGACGTCCTGAGCGGCGCGCTTGCGCGAGAATTCGAGGTCGTTCAGCGCACGCTCGACCTTCTTGCCGCGGATCATCTCCGCGACCAGGTTGAGCTTCTGCGGGCTGATGCGCATCATCCGCAGCTTGGCGCGCGCCTCGTTCTCAGCAACGCGGCGGGGATTTTTCGCCTGGCCCATCGCTACTTCCTCTTGGCTTTCTTGTCCGCCGCGTGGCCGTAATAGGTCCGGGTCGGAGCGAACTCGCCGAGCTTGTGGCCGACCATTTCCTCGGACACCAGAACGGGGATGAACTTGTTGCCGTTGTGGACCTGAAAGGTCAGACCCACGAACTGCGGCATGATGGTGGACCGCCGCGACCAGGTCTTGATCGCCTGCTTGCGGCCGCCTTCATGCGCGGCTTCGGCTTTCTTCAGGAGGTATCCGTCTACGAACGGACCTTTCCAGACAGAACGGGGCATGAGCCGGTCCCTTAGCGTTTCTTGCGCTCGTGGCGCGAGCGGATGATGAACTTGTCGGTCGCCTTGTTGCGGCGAGTCTTGCGGCCCTTGGTCGGCTTGCCCCACGGGGTGACCGGGTGGCGGCCGCCCGAGGTGCGGCCTTCACCGCCGCCGTGCGGGTGGTCGACCGGGTTCATGGCCACGCCGCGCACCGCGGGACGCTTACCCATGTGACGCGTGCGGCCGGCCTTGCCGAGATTGATGTTCAGGTGGTCGGGGTTGGACACCGCACCCACCGTCGCCAGGCAGTCCTGGTGAACCATGCGCAGCTCGCCGCTCATCAGACGGATCTGGGCGTAGCCCGCGTCACGGCCGACCAGCTGGGCGTAGGCGCCGGCCGAACGGGCGACCTGACCGCCCTTCATCGGCTTGAGCTCGACATTGTGCACGATCGTGCCGACCGGCATGGCGCGCAGCTTCATCGCGTTGCCCGGGCGCACTTCCACGCGCTCGCCGGAGACGATGGTGTCGCCCACGGCCAGGCGCTGCGGCGCGAGGATGTAGGCGAGCTCGCCGTCCTCGTACTTGATCAGCGCGATGAACGCGGTCCGGTTCGGGTCGTATTCCAGACGCTCGACCGTGGCGGGCACGTCGAACTTGCGCCGCTTGAAGTCGATCTGGCGATACAGCCGCTTGGCGCCGCCGCCGCGACGGCGGGCGGTGATCCGGCCGGTGTTGTTGCGGCCGCCCTTCTTGCGGAGCCCTTCGACGAGCGTCTTTTCGGGACGCCCTTCGTACAGGTCCGAACGGTCCACCAGCACGAGACTGCGGCGGCCCGGCGAGGTCGGCTTGAAGGTCTTCAGAGCCATCTTTGCTTACTCCTCCTGGCCGCGCTTACAGGCCGGTGGTGACGTCGATGGAGTGGCCCTCTTCGAGGGTCACGACCGCCTTCTTGACGTCGTCACGCTTGCCCGCGATGCCGCGGAACCGCTTGGTCTTGCCCTTGAGACGGAGAGTGTTCACGGCCTTGACCTTGACCTTGAACAGTTCCTCGACCGCCTCGGCGATGTCTTTCTTGTTCGCGCTGAGCGGCACGCGGAAGACGACCTTGTTCTCCTCGGACAGGAGGGTGGCCTTCTCGGTGATCACCGGCGCGATCAGGGTGTCGTAGTGCTTCGGAGCGGGCATCACGCGGCCTCCTGCGGCGCGAGCCGCTCGTTGATCTTCTCGATCGCCGCCTTGGTGAGCACCAGCGTGTCGCGGCGCAGCACGTCATAGACGTTCAGGCCCTGAGCCGGCAGCACGTCGATCAGCGGGATGTTGCGCGCGGCGCGGGCGAAGTTCTCGTCCAGCGTCTCGCCGTCGACCACCAGGGCGTTCGACAGGCCCAGCTTGGCGAGCTTCTCGCTCAGTTCGCGGGTCTTCGGCGCGTCGAGGCGAGCCTCGTCGAGCACGATGATCTGCTTGGCGCCGGCCTTGGAGGACAGCGCGTGCTTAAGCGCCAGCGCGCGGACCTTCTTGGGAAGGTCGGTCGCATGGCTGCGCACGCGCGGGCCGTGGGCCACGCCGCCGCCGACGAAGATCGGCGCCGAACGCGCACCGTGGCGCGCGCCGCCGGTGCCCTTCTGCCGATACATCTTCTTCTTGGTGCGCTTGATCTCGCTGCGCTCTTTGGTCTTGTGGGTGCCGGCCTGACGGCGCGACAGCTGCCACTTGACGCAGCGCTGCAGGATGTCGGCGCGGATCTCTTCGATGCCGAAAATGGCGTCGTCGAGATCGACCGATCCGGCCTTGCCGGAATCGAGCTTGATCACGTCGAGTTTCATTATTCGCTCGCCCCTTCGTTCTGGGCTTCGCCGCCTTCGGCCGGGGCGTCAGCAGCAGGCGCCTGGTCGGCCGGCTTGGCGGCTTCACGCAGCTTGGCCGGATACGGCAGATCGTCGGCCTTCGCGCCCTTCACGGCGTCGCGAATCTCGACCCAGCCGCCTTTCGGACCGGGCACGGAGCCCTTGATCCAGACAAGGCCGCGCTCGGCTTCCACGCGGACCACTTCGAGCCCTTGCGTGGTGACCCGCTCGTCGCCGAGATGGCCGGCCATCTTCTTGCCTTTGAACACCTTGCCGGGGTCCTGACACTGACCGGTCGAACCATGGGCGCGGTGGGAGATCGACACCCCGTGGCTGGCGCGCAGACCGCCGAAATTCCAGCGCTTCATCGCGCCGGCGAAACCCTTGCCGATCGAGGTCCCCGCGACGTCGACCTTCTGGCCGGGCACGAAGTGCTCGGCGCTGAGCTCGGCGCCCGGCTCGAGCATGTTGTCCGCGCTGACGCGGAACTCGACCAGCTTGCGCTTGGGCTCGACGGAGGCTTTCGCGAAATGACCGCGCATCGCCTTGGTAGTGCGCTTGGCCTTGGCTTTGCCCGCGCCGAGCTGAACGGCGGCGTAGCCGTCGCGCTCTTCGGTGCGCTGGGCGACGACCTGAAGGCCGTCCAGGTGCAGCACGGTGACGGGCACGTGATTGCCGTCTTCGGAGAAGACGCGGGTCATGCCCAGCTTCTTGGCCAGAAGGCCGGTGCGGAGGTTGGTGGCCATGACCTTACGCTCCCAGCTTGATCTCGACGTCCACGCCGGCGGACAGGTCGAGCTTCATCAGCGCGTCGACCGTCTGCGGGGTGGGGTCCACGATGTCGAGCACGCGCTTGTGCGTGCGGATCTCGAACTGCTCGCGGGATTTCTTGTCGATGTGCGGACCGCGCAGAACGGTGAACTTCTCGATGCGAGTCGGCAGCGGGATCGGGCCGCGGACGTTCGCGCCGGTGCGCTTTGCCGTCGACACGATCTCGCTCGCAGAGCTGTCCAGCACGCGGTGATCGAACGCCTTGAGGCGAATTCGGATGTTTTGTTGCGCCATCGGTCCGGTCCCAACATGCACAAGAGCCGCGTCGAGGACGTAAAGCCCGCCCCTCGCGACTCGCGTGTTTCAAAATGTGTTCGCTTCAACAGGCTGCGTTCGCCAAAGGCGCGGCCAGCCCTTCTGAGGTCGCGGGTGATACGCCTTCCCGCTTCGTGCGTCAACACCTTGTCACGCAAATGAAGCGGTCGGCGGCAGGCTTTACGCAGCGCGCGGGTACGCAAGGCTCGGCCTGCACGAAAAACGCCCCGGAGCAGGGCTCCGGGGCGCTTGTTCGTGTCGCTCGGCTTAGCGGCGAGGCTTAGTCGATGATCTTCGAGACCACGCCCGCGCCCACCGTGCGGCCGCCTTCGCGGATCGCGAAGCGCAGCTTCTCTTCCATCGCGATCGGGGTGATCAGCTCGACATTGATCTCCACGTTGTCGCCCGGCATCACCATCTCGGTGCCCTCTTTCAGGGTCACGACGCCGGTCACGTCGGTGGTCCGGAAGTAGAACTGCGGACGGTAGTTCGAGAAGAACGGCGTGTGACGGCCGCCCTCTTCCTTGGTCAGGATGTAGGCCTCGGCCTCGAACTTGGAGTGCGGCGTGATCGAGCCGGGCTTGGCCAGAACCTGGCCGCGCTCCACGCCCTCGCGGTCGATGCCGCGCAGCAGAACGCCCACATTGTCGCCCGCCTGGCCCTGGTCGAGCAGCTTGCGGAACATCTCAACGCCCGTGCAGGTCGTCTTGACCGTGTCGCGGATGCCCACGATCTCGATCTCTTCGCCCACCTTGATGATCCCGCGCTCGACCCGGCCGGTCACGACCGTGCCCCGGCCCGAGATCGAGAACACGTCCTCGATCGGCATCAGGAAGTCCTGGTCGATCGGACGCTCGGGCGTCGGGATGAACTCGTCGACCGCCGCCATCAGCTCCTTGATCTTCTCTTCGCCGATCTCCGGGTCGCGCCCTTCCATCGCCGCCAGCGCCGAGCCGGCAACGATCGGAATGTCGTCGCCGGGGAAGTCGTAGCTCGACAGAAGCTCGCGCACTTCCATCTCCACGAGCTCGAGCAGCTCCTCGTCGTCGACCTGGTCGACCTTGTTGAGGAACACCACCAGAGCCGGAACGCCGACCTGGCGCGCCAGAAGGATGTGCTCGCGCGTCTGCGGCATCGGGCCGTCAGCCGCGTTCACCACCAGGATCGCGCCGTCCATCTGAGCCGCGCCCGTGATCATGTTCTTCACGTAGTCCGCGTGGCCCGGGCAGTCGACGTGCGCATAGTGGCGGTTGTCGGTCTCGTACTCGACGTGCGCGGTCGAGATCGTGATCCCGCGCGCCTTCTCTTCCGGAGCGCCGTCGATCTGGTCGTACGCCCGGAAATCGCCGAAATACTTCGTGATCGCAGCCGTCAGCGTCGTCTTGCCGTGGTCCACGTGACCAATCGTGCCGATGTTCGCATGCGGCTTCGTGCGTTCAAACTTTTCCTTACCCATGGTCGTGTCCTGTCTGTCGGCCGGCCGCGAGGCGGCCGGAATTCATGGATGCCAAACCGCCTCAGGCGATCTTCGAGATGACTTCATCGGCGACGGCCTGCGGCACCGGCGCGTAGTGGTCAAACTGCATGGTGAACTGGGCGCGGCCCTGGGTGGCCGAGCGCAGGTTGTTCACGTAGCCGAACATGTTGGCCAGCGGCACGAAGGCGTTCACCACCGTCGCGTTGCCGCGCATCTCCTGGTCGCGGATCTGGCCGCGGCGGGAGTTGAGGTCGCCGATCACCGAGCCGGTGTACTCGTCCGGGGTGACCACTTCGACCTTCATGATCGGCTCGAGCAGCTTCATGCGCAGCTGGCTCTTGGCCTCTTTCATCGCGGCGCGCGAAGCGATCTCGAAGGCGAGTACGCTGGAGTCGACGTCGTGATAGGCGCCGTCCACCAGGGTGGCCTTGAAGTCGATCACCGGAAAGCCGGCCAGAAGACCGTTCTCGCGGACCGAGTCGATGCCTTTCTGAACGCCGGGAATGTATTCTTTCGGCACGTTGCCGCCGACGATCTTGGATTCGAACGAATAGCCTTCGCCCGGCTCGCACGGCTCGAACTGGATCTTCACCCGCGCGAACTGACCGGTGCCGCCGGTCTGCTTCTTGTGGGTGTAGTCGATCTCGTAGGCCTGGCCGATGGTCTCGCGATAGGCGACCTGCGGCTGGCCCACATTCGCCTCGACCTTGAACTCGCGCTTCATGCGGTCGACCAGGATGTCCAGGTGCAGTTCGCCCATGCCGGCGATGATGGTCTGACCGGATTCCTCGTCGGTGCTGACGCGGAAGGACGGATCCTCGGCCGCCAGGCGCTGCAGCGCGACGCCGAGCTTCTCCTGGTCGCCCTTGGATTTGGGCTCGATGGCGATCTCGATCACCGGATCGGGGAATTCCATCCGCTCCAGGATGACCGGGCTGGCCGGATCGCAGAGCGTGTCGCCCGTGGTGGTGTCCTTGAGGCCCGCGATGGCGACGATGTCGCCGGCGTAGGCTTCCTTGATGTCCTCACGCGAGTTCGAGTGCATGAGCAGCATCCGGCCCACGCGCTCTTTCTTGTCCTTCACCGTGTTCAGGACCGAGCTGCCGGTCGTCAGCACGCCCGAATAGATCCGGCAGAAGGTCAGCGAGCCCACGAACGGGTCGTTCATGATCTTGAAGGCCAGAAGCGACAGCGGCGATTCGTCGGAGGACTTCCGCTCGACTTCCTTCTCGGTCTTCACGTCGATGCCGCGGATGTTCAGCACGTCCGTCGGGGCGGGCAGGTAATCCACGACCGCGTCGAGCAGGGGCTGAACGCCCTTGTTCTTGAACGCGGTGCCGCACAGGATCGGGTTGAAGGCCAGCAGGATCGTACCCTTGCGGATCAGCTCCTTGAGCTTCTCCTCGGAGGGCTCCTCGCCTTCGAGATAGGCTTCCAGCGCGGCTTCGTCCTGCTCGACGGCGGTCTCGATCAGCAGCTCGCGATACTCGGCGGCCTTGTCGGCGAGCTCAGGACGGATGTCCTCCTCGCGCCAGCTCGCGCCCAGATTCTCGGCCTCCCAGATGAGCTCTTTCATCTTGATGAGGTCGATACAGCCTTCGTAGTCGCTCTCCGAGCCGATGGGCAGCTGCAGGCAGAGCGGCTTGGCGTTCAGACGATCCTTGATCATCTCCACGCAGCGGTAGAAGTCCGCGCCGAGCTTGTCCATCTTGTTGACGAAGATCATCCGCGGGACTTTGTACTTGTCCGCCTGACGCCAGACCGTCTCGGTCTGGGGCTCGACGCCGGCGTTGGCGTCCAGCAGCGCGATCGCGCCGTCGAGCACGCGCAGCGAGCGTTCGACTTCGATGGTGAAGTCCACGTGGCCGGGCGTGTCGATGATGTTCAGGCGCTTGCCCTTCCAGAAACAGGTCGTGGCCGCGGAGGTGATGGTGATGCCCCGCTCCTGCTCCTGCTCCATCCAGTCCATGGTCGCGGCGCCGTCATGGACCTCGCCGATCTTATGGGACTTGCCGGTGTAGTAGAGGATCCGCTCGGTCGTCGTGGTCTTGCCGGCGTCGATGTGCGCCATGATGCCGAAATTGCGGTAGTCCTCGATCGCGTAGTCGCGGGCCATGGGGAGGGTCCTCGTCAGGAACGGAAGGCTGTTTGGTGATTACCAGCGATAGTGGGCGAAGGCGCGGTTGGCTTCAGCCATCTTGTGCGTGTCTTCACGCTTCTTGACCGCAGTGCCCCGGTTCGCCGAAGCGTCCATGAGCTCGGCGGCGAGACGCTCACGCATGGTGTTTTCGTTGCGCGCGCGGGCCGCGGCGGCGAGCCAGCGGATGGCCAGCGCCTTGCGGCGGTCGGGACGCACCTCGACCGGGACCTGGTAGGTCGCGCCGCCGACACGGCGGGAGCGAACCTCGATCTCGGGCGCGACGTTTTCCAGCGCGTCGTGGAAGACGCGGACCGGCTCGCGCTTGAGCTTGCCTTCGACGATGTCGAGCGCGCCGTAGATGATGCGCTCGGCGGCCGACTTCTTACCGTCGATCATAATGTAGTTCATGAACTTGGTCAGATCGCGGTCGCCGTACTTGGCGTCGGGCAGGATCTCGCGCTTCTCTGCGCGGTGACGACGGGACATGGGCGCCTCTCCTTATTTCGGACGCTTGGCGCCGTATTTCGAACGGCGCTGACGGCGGTCTTTGACGCCCTGGGTGTCGAGAACGCCGCGCAGGATGTGATAGCGGACGCCCGGAAGGTCTTTCACGCGGCCGCCCCGGATGAGCACCACGGAGTGCTCCTGCAGGTTATGGCCTTCGCCGGGGATGTAGCTCACGACTTCGTAACCGTTGGTCAGGCGCACCTTGGCCACTTTACGAAGCGCCGAGTTCGGCTTCTTCGGGGTGGTGGTGTAGACGCGCGTGCACACGCCGCGGCGCTGCGGGCAGGCCTGAAGGGCCGGCACCTTGTTGCGCTTGGGCTTGTCATGCCGCGGCTTGCGGATGAGCTGGTTGATCGTAGGCATCAGGCCTTGTTCCGTTCCTGTTTCCCGTTGAGCGCCTGACACCGCTGTCGAGACGCGAAAGACCGGCCGGGCGCGACGGCCTCAGCCGTTCGTCCTCGGACGGTTCGTTAGGCGTTATTTCACTGTTCCGGGCGACGTCTAACCGACCGCTGTCGCGAGAGGTTACGGCTCACCCCCGGAAAACGAGCGCGGAACCTACTCATGACGCCCCCTCCCGTCAAGCGGGCGCTCGTCCCGATACGCAGGGCGCAGCGCGCCTAGCCGAAAAACCGCACCCGGCGGGCGATCCGATCCGCCCAGGCGCCGGCCAGAGCGCGCATCGCGGGACGCACCGGCGCGCCGTGAAAGCGGTTTGGCAGGAATCGCCCGCGGGCGAGGTCGAAGGGCTGGCGGACATACACGCCCCTGTCCGGCCGGTCGCGATATTGCGGCACGGTGTAGACGCAGTCTTCGAAGTAATAGTGCGTGACCTGGCTGAGCCGGCTCGCCCCGTCCCTGGTGATCGCGCCGCCGCCATGCACCAGGCCCGCCGCCCAGATGACCGCCTGGCCTTTCTTCAGCGGCGCGCGGCGCGGGGTCAGACCCGCCTCCTCCAGCCGTTCGGCGACGAGATCGGGATAGGCGGCCGCCCCGCCCCGTCCCGCCAGCGCCCGGCCGTCGATCTCGGCGAGCCGCTGGCTGCCTGGATAGTAGACGAGCGCGCCCTGGTCTTCGCCGACGTCTTCGAGCGCGATCCAGACCCCGCACATGAACCCGCCCGGCTCGGTGGAGAAATGAAACGTGTCCGCGTGCGGGCGCTGGCCCGTGCCGACGGGGAAGTTCAGCGTCTGGAACGGCGCGGCCGCCCTGCCGAAGACCGCCGACAGGAACGCCAGAAGCTCGGGATGAACGGCCAGCCTGCGCACCGCAGGCTCGCGCCGCCAAAGATCCTGCGCCCGCCGCCAGCGCCCTGCGAGGCCGGCAGTGACCTTCGCCGCGGCCTCGATCGCGTCTTCGGGCAGGCCCGGATCGAAGACGTGCAGGCCGTCCTCGCGCAGATCCGCCGCCGCCTTCAGCACCGCGTCGCTCACGCCTTCGGAGGCGAGGCGGGCGCGCTCGGCGTCGTACCGGGCGAGCGGTGCGTCGAACCAGGGGCCGTCGAATCGGGTCATGCGCGCCTCGGTCAAAGAAAAGCCCCCGGCGCGGACGCCGGGGGCTCGTCAGCATTCACGGGAACCGCGAAGGGGTCTAGCCCTCGCCGCCCTCGCCCGCCTGCTTGCGGGATTCTTCTTCGGCCGCTTCGGCGATTTCGGCCGGCAGGGCCTCCTCGCCGCTTTCAGCCGCCGCTTCCTGCTCGGCGATGCGCTTGCGATCGCGCTCGTCGGCGATCGACTGGAAGTCGCGCATGAGACCGCCGGTGCCCGCCGGGATGAGCCGGCCGACAATGACGTTCTCCTTGAGGCCCTCCAGCGTATCCACCTTGCCCTGAACGGCGGCTTCGGTGAGCACGCGGGTGGTTTCCTGGAACGACGCCGCGGAGATGAACGAGCGGGTCTGCAGGCTCGCCTTGGTGATGCCCAGCAGGACCGGCTCGCCGACCGCAGGCCGCTTGCCGTCCTTCTCGAGACGCTCGTTGGTCTCGATGAACTCCAGCTTGTCGACCTGTTCTCCGGCCAGATAGCCCGAATCCCCGGCGTCCAGGATCTCCATCTTCTGCAGCATCTGGCGGACGATCACCTCGATGTGCTTGTCGTTGATGGGCACGCCCTGCAGCCGGTAGACCTCCTGGATCTCATTGATCAGGTAGTCCGCCAGCGCTTCCACGCCGAGAATGCGCAGGATGTCGTGCGGCGCCGGGTTGCCGTCGAGCAGATACTCGCCGCGCTGGATGACGTCGCCTTCCTGCACGGTCAGGTGCTTGCCCTTGGGCACCAGGTATTCGACCGGTTCGGCGTCGTCACCCTCCGGCGTGATCGAGATCCGGCGCTTGTTCTTGTAGTCGCGGCCGAATTCGACCCGGCCGGTGATCTCGGCGATCACCGCGTGGTCCTTCGGACGCCGCGCTTCGAACAGCTCCGCCACCCGCGGCAGACCGCCGGTGATGTCACGCGTCTTCGCGCCTTCGGTCGGGATACGGGCCAGCACGTCGCCGGGCTGGACCTCGTCGCCGTCTGCGATCGAGAGGATCGCGCCGACCGAAAGCATGTAGTTCGCCGTCGAGCCGTTGGGCAGCCGCACGGGCTCGCCCTTCTCGTCGGAGATGATGACGGCGGGCTGCAGCGCGTTCGATTTCGCGCCCGTGCCGCGCCAGTCGACCACCACCTTCGAGGCGATGCCGGTGGCTTCGTCGGTTTCCTCGCGGACCGACACGCCCTCGACCAGGTCGACCAGCTTCACCTTGCCGCCCACCTCGGTGACGATCGGCATGGTGTAGGGGTCCCACTCGGCCAGACGCTGGCCGCGCTTGATCTGGTCGCCGGCGTCGGCGCGCAGCTTCGCGCCGTAGGGCAGCTTGTAGCTTTCCAGCTCCTTGCCTTCCTTGTCGGTGACCGCGACCTGCATGTTGCGGCTCATGACGATGAATGTGCCGTCCGAGGCCTTCACGGTGGAGCGCTCGGTGAAGGCGAGCTTGCCCTCGTGGACCGCTTCGATGAAGGACTGCTCGGAGACCTGGGCGGTGCCGCCGATGTGGAAGGTCCGCATGGTCAGCTGGGTGCCCGGCTCGCCGATGGACTGGGCCGCGATCACGCCGATCGCCTCGCCCATGTTCACCTTCGTGCCGCGCGCCAGATCCCGGCCGTAGCAGGTGGCGCAGACGCCGATCCGCGTTTCGCAGGTCAGCGGCGAGCGCACCTTCACGCTGGTCACGCCGGCCTTGTCGAGCGCGAGCGAAAGCTCCTCGTCGAGATAGGTGTCGGCCGGAGCCAGCACGTCGCCGGTGGAGGGATCCTTCACTTCCTCGGCCGTGTAACGGCCCAGGATGCGCTGATCGAGGCTGACCACCACTTCGCCGCCGTCCACGACCGCGCCGATGGTGATCCCGTCGGAGGTGCCGCAATCGGCTTCGGTGACGATGCAGTCCTGCGCCACGTCCACGAGACGGCGGGTCAGGTAACCCGAGTTCGCGGTCTTCAGTGCCGTGTCCGCCAGGCCCTTACGCGCGCCGTGGGTGGAGTTGAAGTACTCCAGCACGGTCAGGCCTTCCTTGAAGTTCGAGATGATCGGCGTCTCGATGATCGAGCCGTCCGGACGCGCCATCAGGCCGCGCATCCCGGCGAGCTGCTTCATCTGGTTCTTCGAACCCCGGGCGCCGGAGTGGGCCATCATGAAGACCGAGTTCACCTCGCCTTCACGGCCGTCTTCCATGGCGATCGGCTTGGAGATTTCCTCCATCATGGCGTCGGCGACCTTGTCGGTGCACTTCGCCCAGGCGTCGACCACCTTGTTGTATTTCTCGCCCTTGGTGATCAGGCCGTCGACATATTGCTGCTCGTAGTCGGCCACGAGCGAACGGGTCTCGCCGACGAGATCGGCCTTGGCGGCCGGGATCAGCATGTCGTCCTTGCCGAAGGAGATGCCGGCGCGGGCCGCTTCGCGGAAGCCCAGAGCCATGATCCGGTCGCAGAAGATGACCGTCGCCTTCTGGCCGGTGTGCCGGTAGACCTCGTCGATCATCGAGCCGATCTGCTTTTTGGTCAGCAGGTCGTCGAGCATGTGCGGGCCCAGCTCGGGGTGCTTGGGCATGTGCTCGAGGATCTTCATCCGGCCCGGCGTGGTGTCGATGACCTTCACCACGGTCTCGCCGTCAGGACCCATCGACTCGTAGCGCGCCTTGATCTTGGCGTGCAGGCCGACGACGCCCGCGTCGAGCGCGGCTTCCAGCTCGCTCATCGAGCCGAACGCCATGCCCTCGCCCGGCTCGCCGTCCTTGGCGATCGAGAGATAGTACAGGCCCAGGACGATGTCCTGGCTGGGAACGATGATCGGCTTGCCGTTGGCGGGGCTGAGGATGTTGTTGGTCGACATCATCAGCACGCGCGCTTCCAGCTGCGCTTCGAGCGACAGCGGGACGTGCACGGCCATCTGGTCGCCGTCGAAGTCGGCGTTGAACGCCGCGCAGACCAGCGGGTGCAGCTGGATCGCCTTGCCTTCGATGAGCTTGGGCTCGAAGGCCTGGATGCCCAGGCGGTGCAGGGTCGGCGCACGGTTCAGAAGGACCGGGTGTTCGCGGATCACCTCGTCGAGCACGTCCCAGACTTCCGGACGCTCTTTCTCGACCAGCTTCTTGGACTGCTTGACGGTGCCCGAAAGGCCCTTGGCGTCCAGACGCGCGTAGATGAACGGCTTGAACAGCTCGAGCGCCATCTTCTTGGGCAGGCCGCACTCGTGCAGTTTCAGGTCCGGGCCGACCACGATGACCGAACGGCCCGAATAGTCCACGCGCTTGCCGAGCAGGTTCTGACGGAACCGGCCCTGCTTGCCTTTCAGCATGTCGGCGAGCGACTTCAGCGGACGCTTGTTCGCGCCGGTGATGACCCGCCCGCGGCGGCCGTTGTCGAACAGGGCGTCGACGGCTTCCTGCAGCATCCGCTTTTCGTTGCGGATGATGATGTCCGGCGCGCGCAGCTCGATCAGGCGCTTGAGGCGGTTGTTCCGGTTGATGACCCGGCGGTACAGATCGTTGAGGTCGGACGTGGCGAAGCGGCCGCCGTCCAGCGGGACCAGCGGGCGCAGCTCGGGCGGGATCACCGGCACGACGGTGAGGATCATCCACTCGGGCTTGTTCTTCGAGAAGATGAAGCTCTCCATGAGCTTCACGCGCTTGGCCAGCTTCTTGAGCTTCAGCTCCGAGCCGGTCTCCTTCATCTCCTCGCGCATGCGCTCGACCTCTTTTTCGAGGTCCATGCCGATCATGATGTCGCGGATGGCTTCAGCGCCGATGCCCGCCGTGAAGGCGTCCTCGCCGTACTCGTCGACCGCCTCGTAATACTCCTCTTCGGTGAGGAGCTGGTTGGGCTGGAGCGGGGTCAGGCCCGGCTCCATGACGATGTAGGCTTCGAAATAGAGGACGCGCTCGACGTCCTTGAGCGCCATGTCCATCATCAGCGCGATGCGGGACGGCAGCGACTTCAGGAACCAGATGTGCGCGACCGGGGCGGCCAGCTCGATATGGCCCATGCGCTCGCGACGGACGCGCGCGAGGGTGACCTCGACGCCGCACTTCTCGCAGATGATGCCCTTGTACTTGATGCGCTTGTACTTGCCGCACAGGCACTCGTAATCCTTGATCGGACCGAAGATGCGCGCGCAGAACAGGCCGTCGCGTTCGGGCTTGAACGTGCGGTAGTTGATCGTCTCGGGCTTCTTCACCTCGCCGAACGACCAGGAGAGAATCTTCTCCGGGCTGGCCAGCGAGATCCGGATCCGGTCGAAGGACGGGCCTTCGACGGACGGATTGAAGATGTTCATGACCTCTTGGTTCATGGTCCGTCTCCTTGACGGTGGCGGCGGCGGGACCGGGGTAAGGGGCCGGCGCCCGCCGCCTGAATTTTCAAAACGCGTCGGTTCGGGGCTTGCGGCGGATTACTGGTCGACCAGTTCCACGTTCAGACCGAGCGAGCGCATCTCCTTGACCAGCACGTTGAAGCTTTCGGGGATCCCGGCTTCGAAGGCGTTGTCGCCGCGCACGATGGCCTCGTAGACCTTGGTGCGGCCGGCCACGTCGTCGGACTTCACCGTCAGCATTTCCTGCAGGGTGTAGGCCGCGCCGTAAGCCTGCAGCGCCCAGACCTCCATCTCGCCGAAGCGCTGGCCGCCGAACTGCGCCTTGCCGCCCAGCGGCTGCTGGGTGACGAGCGAGTACGGGCCGATCGAGCGGGCGTGGATCTTGTCGTCCACCAGGTGGTGGAGCTTGAGAAGATACTTGATGCCCACGGTGACCGGACGGCGGAACTGTTCGCCGGTGAGGCCGTCATAGAGGATCGACTGGCCGCTCTCGTCGAACCCGGCGAGCTTGAGGTGCTCGACGATGTCCGGCTCGCGCGCGCCGTCGAAGACCGGGGTGGCGATCGGAACGCCGTTGGCGAGGTTCTTGCCCAGTTCGGCCAGCTCCTCGTCGCTCTCGGGCAGCTCCTGATCGTCGCCGTAGGCCTTGGCGAGCGCCGCCTTCAGCTCGTCGGTCTTGCCCGAGCGCTGATAGGCTTCGTACGCCTCGCCGATCTGACGGCCCAGGCCTTTGCAGGCGAAGCCCAGATGGGTTTCCAGGATCTGACCGACGTTCATCCGCGAGGGCACGCCCAGCGGGTTGAGAACGATGTCGACCGGGGTGCCGTCTTCCAGGAAGGGCATGTCCTCGATCGGGTTGATCTTGGAGATGACGCCCTTGTTGCCGTGACGGCCGGCCATCTTGTCGCCGGGCTGAAGCTTGCGCTTCACCGCGACGAACACCTTGACCATCTTCATCACGCCCGGGGGCATCTCGTCGCCGCGCTGCAGCTTCTCGACCTTGTCCTCGAAGCGGCGGTCCAGACGCGCCTTGCCGGCGTCGTACTGGGCTTTCAGGGCCTCGACCTCGGCCATGGCCTTCTCGTCGTCGAGACCGATCTTCCACCATTGCGAGCGCGGCACGTCGGCCAGGCTCTCTTCGGTGACTTCGCCCTTCTTGAAGCCTTTGGGGCCGGCGACGGCCTTCTTGCCCAGAAGGATGTCCTTGAGACGGCCGTAAAGGTCGCGCTCGAGGATGGCGAGCTCGTCGTCACGGTCTTCGCCGAGACGCTCGATCTCCTCGCGCTCGATGGCGATCGCGCGCTCGTCCTTGTCCACGCCGTGGCGGTTGAACACGCGCACTTCGACGACCGTGCCGGTGGTGCCCGGCGGCAGGCGCAGCGAGGTGTCGCGCACGTCGGACGCCTTCTCACCGAAGATGGCGCGCAGGAGTTTCTCCTCCGGCGTCATCGGGCTTTCGCCCTTCGGCGTGACCTTGCCGACCAGGATGTCGCCGGCCTCGACCTCGGCGCCGATCGCCACGATTCCCGCCTCGTCGAGATTGCGCAGGGCTTCCTCGCCGACGTTCGGGATGTCGCGGGTGATCTCTTCAGGCCCGAGCTTGGTGTCGCGCGCCATCACCTCGAACTCCTCGAGGTGAATGGAGGTGAACACGTCGTCGCGCACGATGCGCTCGGAGATCAGGATCGAGTCCTCGAAGTTGTAGCCGTTCCACGGCATGAACGCGACGAGCACGTTCCGGCCGAGCGCCAGGTCGCCCAGATCGGTGGACGGGCCGTCGGCGATGATGTCGCCGACCCGCACCACGTCGCCGACCTTGACGATCGGACGCTGGTTGATCGCGGTGGACTGGTTGGAGCGCTGGAACTTCGACAGGCGGTAGATGTCGACGCCGGATTCGGCCGCACCGACATCGCCGGTGGCCCGGATCACGATCCGCTGGGCGTCGACCTGCTCGACCACGCCGTCGCGGCGGGCGGTGATCGCCGCACCGGAATCGCGCGCCACCACCGCTTCCATGCCGGTGCCCACCAGCGGGGCTTCGGCTTTGACCAGCGGGACGGCCTGACGCTGCATGTTCGAGCCCATCAGCGCGCGGTTCGCGTCGTCGTTCTCGAGGAACGGGATGAGCGAGGCGGCGACGGACACGACCTGCTTGGGCGACACGTCGATATAGTCGACGTCTTCTTTGGGAATCAGGGTCGCGTCACGGCCCGGGCCGACGCGGCAGTTGACGAACTCGTTCGCAAGCATGCCGTTCTCGTCCACCGCGGCGTTCGCCTGGGCGATCGTGTACTTGGCTTCCTGCATGGCCGACAGATAGTCGACCTGATCGGTCAGCTTGCCGTTCTCGACCTTGCGGTACGGGCTCTCGATGAAGCCGTACTTGTTCACGCGCGCATAGGTCGACAGCGAGTTGATCAGACCGATGTTCGGCCCTTCAGGCGTCTCGATCGGGCAGATCCGGCCGTAATGGGTGGGGTGCACGTCGCGCACCTCGAAGCCGGCGCGTTCGCGGGTCAGACCGCCCGGGCCGAGCGCAGACAGGCGGCGCTTGTGCGTCACCTCGGAGAGCGGGTTGGTCTGGTCCATGAACTGGCTGAGCTGGGAGGAGCCGAAGAACTCGCGCACCGCAGCGGCGGCCGGTTTGGCGTTGACCAGGTCGTGGGGCATGACGGTCTCGATGTCGACCGAGCTCATGCGCTCCTTGATCGCCCGCTCCATGCGCAGCAGGCCGACGCGGTACTGGTTCTCCATGAGCTCGCCGACCGAGCGCACCCGGCGGTTGCCCAGGTTGTCGATGTCGTCGATCTCGCCCTTGCCGTCGCGCAGGCCCAGAATGACCTTCAGAACCGCGATGATGTCCTCCTTACGCAGGACACGCACGTCGTCGGGGCATTCCAGATCCAGGCGCATGTTCATCTTCACCCGGCCGACCGGAGAGAGGTCGTAGCGCTCGGGATCGAAGAACAGGCCGTTGAACAGGGCTTCGGCGGTTTCCGGCGTGGGCGGCTCGCCCGGACGCATGACGCGGTAGATGTCCACCAGCGCCTGGTCGCGAGTGTCGTTCTTGTCCGCCGACAGGGTCTGGCGCATGTAGCCGCCGACCGTGACGTTGTCGATGTCCAGAACGTCGATGGAATCCACGCCCGCTTCGGTCAGCTCGGCCATGACCTCTTCGGTCAGCTCGTCGCCGGCCTCGGCGTAAATCTCGCCGGTCTCGACATTGACGAGGTCTTCCGCGGCGAAGCGGCCGGTCAGGTCTTCAGAGGCGACCAGAAGCTTGGCCAGTCCGTCCTCGGCCAGCTTGTTGGCCGCGCGCGCGGAGATTTTCTTGCCCGCCGGAGCGACGACGTCGCCGGTCTTGGCGTCGACCAGGTCGCGCTGGGGCTTCGCGCCGCGCCAGCGTTCCTTGACGTAGGGGATCGTCCAGCCGTCCTTGGCGCGCTCATAGGTGACGCGGTCGTAGAAGGTCGCGAGGATCTCTTCCTTGTCCAGGCCCAGCGCATAGAGCAGCGTCGTCGCCGGAAGCTTCCGGCGCCGGTCGATGCGGACGTGCAGGATGTCCTTGGCGTCGAACTCGAAGTCGAGCCAGGAGCCGCGATAGGGGATGATCCGGGCGGCGAACAGATACTTGCCCGAGGCGTGGGTCTTGCCCTTGTCGTGGTCGAAGAACACGCCCGGCGAACGGTGCATCTGGGAGACGATGACCCGCTCGGTGCCGTTGATGATGAAGGTGCCCTTGTCGGTCATGA
This sequence comes from Oceanicaulis sp., assembly GCA_040112665.1. Taxonomy (NCBI): domain Bacteria; kingdom Pseudomonadati; phylum Pseudomonadota; class Alphaproteobacteria; order Maricaulales; family Maricaulaceae; genus Oceanicaulis; species Oceanicaulis sp. The sequence continues at coordinate 3,030,006 of CP157796.1, forward strand.
GCGGGATGTCGCCCATGTAGACGTCCTGCTCCTTGATGTCCTTGACCGAACGCGCGCCGGTTTCCTCGTCCACGTCGAACACGATCAGGCGCATCTTGACCTTCAGCGGCGCGGCGTAGGTCATGTCGCGCTGCACGCATTCTTCGACGTCGAATTTCGGCGGTTCGAACTCGTAGGACACGAACTCCAGCACGGAGCGCTCGGAGAAGTCCTTGACCGGGAACACCGACTTGAACACCGCCTGCAGACCCTCGTCGGGACGGTCCGCGATCGCGGTGTCCTTCATCAGGAACTGTTCATAGGAGTGCTTCTGAACCTCGATGAGGTTCGGCATCTCGACCGCTTCGGGAATGCGGCCGAAATTCTTGCGAATGCGCTTCTTGCCGGTGAACGACAGACCCATTTCCGCTCCCTTCGAAGGCCGAGAGGCCTCAGGCTTGCATTCAGGGCGTTCCGGCCCTGTCGGCCGTCCCGGAGAGGGGCGCGCGCCGATCTAGGACAGACCGGACGCGGGTTTCGGCGCCGTCGAAGCTCCGGGACGGGAGAGCCTCGCGGCGTAACGCCGAAGACGCCTGAACGGACGCGCAGGAAGCCCCGCGCGCCCGTCCGGCGTCGAAGACCGTCCGGCGATCCGCGAAGCGGACCGCCGAAGCGGCTTACTTGAGCTCGACCTTGGCGCCAGCCTCTTCGAGCTTCTTCTTGATCTCCTCGGCCTCGGCTTTCGGAGCGGCTTCCTTGACGGCTTTGCCGCCGGCTTCCACCAGCTCTTTGGCTTCTTTCAGGCCCAGGCCCGTGATCGCGCGAACTTCTTTGATCACGTTGATCTTCTTGTCGCCGGCCTCGACGAGAATGACGTCGAATTCGTCTTTCTCTTCGGCGGCCGGACCGGCGTCACCGCCGGCGGCGGGACCAGCCATGGCGACCGCAGCGGCGGCCGGCTTGATCCCTTTTTCTTCCAGGATGTCGTTGAGTTCCTTGGCTTCCAGGATGGTGAGGCCCAGGAGCTCTTCAGCGAGTTTGGCGACGTCGGCCATGTCTCAGTTCCTTCTAGATGGAGAGTTCGGTTCGATATGCGGAGACGACTAGCTTTCGGCTTGCTCTGCGATCGTCTGGATCTGCCCGGCCAGGGTCTGGCCCGGATTGTTGACCCGCGAGACGATCTCGCCGGCCTGACCCAGAAGACGGGCGACGACCGTGGCGATGAGCTCTTCGCGCGAAGGCATCTTGGAGAGGGCCTCGACGCCTTTGGCGTCCATGATTTCCTCGTCCATGAAGCCGCCGACGATCTCGAACTTGTCGTTCGATTTGGCGAACTCGATCGCGACTTTCGGCGCCGCGGTGAAGTCGTCGGAATAGGCGATGGCGATCGGACCCTCGAACATCGAGGCCGCCGCTTCACCCTTCTGACCCTTCAGCGCGATCTTTGCGAGCCGGTTGCGGACGACCTTGAGGGTCGCCCCCTGCTCGCGGAGCTGACCGCGAAGCTTCGTCATTTCCGCAACGGTCAGGCCCGAATAGTTGGCCAGAACGACTGCCCCGGTGCTGGCGAACACGTCCGTCAGCTCCGCGACCGCCGCTTCCTTGGTGGTGCGATCCATTGCGGTCTCCCTAGTTGAGCCGTCCCCCGTGGACGGCTCGCTCAAGCCGCCGGACGACGCCTCCGCCCCGAGGAACGGACGCGCCGGTCGGCGCATGCCTGCCCCAGGGCTCGAACCGATCTCCCGGCGCCCGCGAGGGCCGCCGCAAAATCGATCGTCGCTCTGTCTCACCCGGGGCCGTCTGGATTAAGAGCGGGCGCGAACGCCCCCTCCCCCGGGATCTCGGACAGGTCGGACCAGTGAAAGGCGAGCCCCTCGCCGGTCCTGTCGACCCCCGCCCCGGCGAACCGGAGCGGGGAACTCGTTCACCGTCGCTTACGCGGCCTCGGTCGGCGCGCTCGCTTCGGCGGTGTCGATCTTCACGCCCGGGCCCATCGTGGAGCTCATGGCGATCCGTTTGACGTAGGTGCCTTTCGCGCCCGACGGCTTGGCTTTCACCAGGCCGCCCAGAAGGGCGCGGATGTTCTCGGTCAGGGCCTCTTCAGAGAAGCTGGCCTTGCCCACGCCGGCGTGGACGATGCCGTTCTTCTCGACGCGGAACTCGACCGCGCCGCCCTTGGAGTCCGCGACCGCCTTGGCCACGTCCATGGTCACGGTGCCGACCTTGGGGTTCGGCATCATGCCGCGCGGGCCGAGCACTTTGCCCAGACGGCCCACCAGCGGCATCATGTCGGGGGTCGCGATGACCTTGTCGAAATTGATCTCGCCGCCCTGGACGGTTTCGACCAGGTCCTCGGCGCCGACCACGTCCGCGCCGGCCTTCTTGGCTTCTTCAGCCTTCGGGCCCTTGGCGAACACGGCGACGCGGACCGAGCGGCCCGTACCGTGCGGCAGGGAGACCACGCCGCGGACCATCTGGTCGGCATGGCGCGGGTCGACGCCCAGATTGACGGCGACCTCGATGGTCTCGTCGAATTTCGCGGTGGCGCGCGCCTTGACCAGCTTCACCGCTTCGTCGAGCGGGTAGAGCTTGTCGCGGTCGAGACCTTCGCGGGCGGCGGCGGTGCGTTTAGCGATCTTGGCCATCGTTTACCCCACCACCTCGAAGCCCATGGACCGGGCCGAGCCTTCGATGATCTTCTGCGCGGCGTCCAGGTCGTTGGCGCTGAGATCGGCCATCTTGGCTTCGGCGATCTCGCGGCACTGCGCTTTCGTGACCGAAGCGATCGGCGCGGACTTGCCCGCTTCGCCCGACCCCTTCTGCACCTTGGCGGCCTTCTTCAGGTAGAAGCTCGCCGGAGCGGTCTTGGTCACGAAGGTGAACGACTTGTCCTGGTAGACCGTGATGGTCGTGGGGATCGGCATCCCCTTTTCCATCTCTTGGGTCTTGGCGTTGAACGCCTTGCAGAACTCCATGATGTTCACGCCGCGCTGACCCAGAGCCGGCCCGATGGGCGGGCTCGGGTTCGCCGCGCCGGCGGGAACCTGCAGGTTGATGTAACCTGTGATCTTCTTCGCCATATCCCTACTCTTCCGTTCGCCCCGTGTGGAGCGTCAGTGAATGGCGGACCGGACACCACGTCCGATCCCTGGTGGGCGGCGCGGTGCGGACCCGGAATGGACTTTCCCGGATCCTCCCGCACCTGTGTACGATCAGGCGGTCTTTTCCACCTGGCCGTATTCGAGCTCGACCGGGGTGGCCCGGCCGAAAATGTTGATCGCGACCTTCAGAAGGCCCTTGTCCTCGTCGACCTCTTCCACGACGCCGTTGAAGCTCTGGAAGTGGCCGTCGGTGACGCGCACGGTCTCGCCGATGTCGTAGGAGACGGTGGGACGCGGCTTTTCGGCGTCCTCTTCCATCTGACCCATGATCGATTTGACTTCGCTTTCAGGCACCGGCAGCGGACGCTTGCCCGAGCCCAGGAAGCCGGTGACCTTCGGCGTGTTCTTGACGAGGTGATAGGCCTCGTCGGTCATGTCCATCTTCACGAGGACGTAGCCGGGGAAATACTTGCGCTCGGCGTTGACCTTGCGGCCGCGGCGCACCTCGACGACCTCTTCGGTCGGCACGAGGATTTCCTCGAACTTGTCCTCCAGCCCCTTCATCGCGGCCTCGGCGCGGATCGCCTCGGCCACCTTCTTTTCGAAGTTGGAGTAGGCGTGGACGATGTACCACTTTGCGGACATCCGGCTCAGGCTCCGAGGCTGAGAATGAACTGAACGATCCGGCCGATCACGAAATCGACCAGAAAGAAGAAGATCGCCGCGATCACGGCCATCACCACGACCATGATGGTCGAGATGATCGTTTCACGCCGGCTGGTCCAGGTGACCTTGCGGCCCTCCTGGCGCACCTCGCCGAAGAATTTCAGCGGGTTCGTCGTCTTCTTGCGCGCCGGCGCGGCGGCGGCGTTCGAAGACGAAGCGCCTTTCCCGCTGGAACCCGTTTTGGCGGGCTGGCGGCTTTTGGTGTTTCGCGCCATCGCTAAATCACTCGTTCCTACGGCTCGCCGACACAGTCGCGCCTGGCAGGGGCGGAGGGGCTCGAACCCCCGACCTGCGGTTTTGGAGACCGCCGCTCTACCAGCTGAGCTACACCCCTAGACACGCATACGCCCGGCACGAACCGGGCGCGTCCTTTAGCACGCGCTCCAGAGCTGTCCAAGCGATCGAAGCAGGCGTTCTAACGGCCCCGGCCCCGCTTGAAAAGCCCCAATATGAAAACGGTCCCGCGCCGGGCCGCCCCACAAAAAAGGAGGGCGGCCCGAAGGCCGCCCTCCCCAGTCTGTGATCGTCTGCGAACCTTAGAAGCGGTTGCGCAGGGTGATCGAGAACATGCGACCCAGCGCACGGTAGTTCTGCGGGTCGACGTTGCCCTGACCACCGATGACCGAGGACAGGTGCTGTTCGGGGAACTGATCGAACACGTTCTGCACACCGAAGGTGGTCGAGAAGGTGTCGGTCATGTCCCAGCGCACCGAGGCGTCCACGTAGTGGATCTCTTCGGTGTCGGGCGACCAGTCGTTGCCCGTGCCGAACCAGCGGTCTTCCATCGAGTCCACGTAGGTCCAGCGGACCTGACCGGTCACCGACGGCAGAGCGTAGGTCACGGTCATCGCGTTCTTGTACTCGGGGAAGGCCGAGCCAATCTGACCGGTGGTCGTGCCGACGATGTCGGAGGTGCCGGAGCCCCACTCCTCAACCCACGTCAGCAGGTTGTTCACCGTCAGGCGGCCGTCCAGACCGAACACCGGAAGGTCGGTGCTGAACACGAGCTGCAGGTCGATGCCGGACGTCGTCAGCAGGCCCGAGTTTTCGCGGCCGGTGTTGATGAAGTCGATCTGACCGGTGGACGGATCACGCGTGATCCGGGCGCAGAACGGATCGGTCAGATCCAGGGCGTCGAAGCAGTTCGCGAGGATCGTGCCGGCGCCGACCGTCGAGATAACGTCGGAAATCTCGATGTCGTAGTAGTCGAGCGTCACGCTCAGATCACCGAACGGCAGTTCCGGAGTGGCGACGAGACCGATGGTGAAGGTCTCACCGGTTTCCGGGCCGAGACCCGGATCACCGAAGGCGAAGGCTTCGACCTGCGAGTTCGCCTGAGCGAAGGTCGGCAGAGCCGCAGCCGGGACGCCCTGAGTGATACAGAAGGCCTGGACCGCAGCCGACGGGCTGGCCGACGCGTTACACGGGTCGGTGTAGCCCGGGAAGCCCTGGTCGCCGTTCTGGAACAGTTCGAACGCGGACGGCGCGCGGACCGTCACGTTGTACATCGTCCGGAAGCGCAGGATGTCGTTGACCGTCCAGTTGATGCCCGCTTTCCAGCTGTCCACCGTGCCGGTGCCGGTGTTGTACTCCGACAGGCGGTAGCCGACTTCAGCTTCGATCAGCTCGGCGAACGGCAGATCGCCGACGAGCGGCACGATCGCTTCGCCGTAGATTTCAGCCACGCGGGTCGAACCGGCGATGTTCTGAACCGCGTTGAAGCCGTAGATGTCGCCGTTGCGCTGAGCATCGTCGACCACGCGGCCCGCTTCGTCTTCACGCCATTCGAAGCCCGTCGCGAACGCCACGGCGCCGGCCGGAAGCTCGAAGAGCTCGCCGGTCAGGAACGCGGTGATGTGGTGACGCTCGGAGAAGCCGAGCTCGCGGGTGTCGGTGCGCAGGAACGAGGCCATGCTGTCGGTGAGGTTGCCCGCACCGAAGATGTTGACCCACTCACAGCCCGGCAGCGCGCCGGTCGCGGGGCAGCCCTGCAGGCCTTGCGCGATCGCGGTGCGGTTGACCGAGTTGCGGCTGTCGGTGACCGATTCCACCTTCGAGAAGATGTAGTCGGCGCTCCACAGCCAGCCGTTGCCCAGCTGCCCTTCGAGACCGGTCTGGAAGATCAGCGACTTGTTGTCGAAGTCCGAGATCCGGTTGCCGACGTCGGTCGCGCGCCAGTTCATCACGAAGTCCGCGTTCGGGTTCGGGCGGGTCGCAAGCGCGGTCGCCAGATCGGCCGGGATGAACGGGTTGGCGACCGAGACCACCAGGCCGGTGGCCGGGGTGGCCGCCAGCTGAACCTGGTTCTCGATGTGGTTGTACAGGATCGAGTTCGACCAGGTGATGCCGCGCGGCAGGTCGTAGGTGCTGAACACCGAGAAGTTATACCGCTCCGCCGGGATCACGATGTAGTTGTCCGGCGCGAAGTTGTAACGGCTGGACAGCGAGTTGCCGAACGGACCGTTGGGAATCCGGCAGCCGAAACCGCCGCTGAATTGCGGCTCGAGCGCGCCCGTGTCGCGATCGAACGCGAGGCTGCCCGAGCTGAACGGGACGTCGGGCGTGGACGGGTCGCAGTCGAGGTCCACCGCGCCGAAGATCCCCGGCAGAGCGGTATCCAGGTTCTGGAACGGATTCGACGCGTTGTTGCTCACGACGCCCCACGGCGGGGTCGCCGAACCGCCGGAGAAGAGCGGGATGACAGCACCGCCGCCGGCGACGATCTGGTCGCGGCGAGCAAGCAGGTCGTCGAGATCGTCTTCGACGAAGGAGTCGACCAGAGCGCCGCCACCGTCGAGGACGCCGTAGATGGCGGCCGCGACCTGCGAGTACTCGTACTCGGACTGCAGCACGCTGCCGCGCGAGTAGTAGCTGCCGGCCATGACGATGTTGCCGCGGTCGTTGTCGAAGTTGCCGCCCAGCAGGAAGTCGACGGCGTGACGCGGCGAGTTGCCGTCTTCAGCCACGGTGTAGTTGTAGCTGATTTCCGCGCCTTCGTAGTCGTCCTGAAGGATGAAGTTCACGACGCCCGACATGGCGTCAGAGCCGTACACCGCCGAGGCGCCGCCGGTCACCACTTCGACACGCTCGACCAGGCCGGTCGGAATGTTGTCGAGCGAGACCGCGCCGCTGGTCGCGGACGGAGGCAGACGGAAGCCGTTGACCAGGACCAGGTTCCGGTTCGCGCCCAGACCGCGGAGGTCGATGGTGGCGAAGTCGAAGCCGCCGGCGTTGTTGGACGACTGGTTGTTGCCCGGGATGACCTGCGGCAGCTCGTTCAGGAACGATTCCAGCGTCAGGGTCTGGGACAGCTCGAGCGTTTCAGCGGTCACCGTGGTGACCGGGCTGTTCGCGGTGAAGTCCTGACGGACGATCCGCGAGCCGGTGACGGTGATCGTGTCGCGCTGGGCTTCCTCTTCAGAGTCGGCCTCCTGCGCGAAAGCCGGCGTGGCCACCGCCATGCCGGTAAACAGCGTGGTGGCGAGCGCCCACGCTTTGATTTGCTTGCTTTGCATCTTTTTCTCCCCGATTGCAGCAAACACGGCCCGCACACAGGGGTGTGTGAACCGTATGTGACGAAGCTAGCTTCATTTTCGCCGCCGCCGCAAACCCCTGAAGGCTCCGGAGCTATTGCAAGCTCGCGGCTGTGACATTTTTGCTGCATCGCCGCGTGTGCATCATCTGGCTGATTTTATGTACGTTTTTTAATTTCTCCTGAAGCCAGCAGCGCGCTGCGAAATCTACGGCGCAGAGCGCGCCCTGAAAGCCACACAATTGCGGCGCCGCCGGGAATCGGTTCGCCGGTTTCAGTCACGCCTGCCCACCTGCACGAAAAACGCCCCGGAGCAGGGCTCCGGGGCGCTTGTTCGTGTCGCTCGGCTTAGCGGCGAGGCTTAGTCGATGATCTTCGACACCACGCCCGCGCCCACCGTGCGGCCGCCTTCGCGGATAGCGAAGCGCAGCTTCTCTTCCATCGCGATCGGGGTGATCAGCTCGACATTGATCTCCACGTTGTCGCCCGGCATCACCATCTCGGTGCCCTCTTTCAGGGTCACGACGCCGGTCACGTCGGTGGTCCGGAAGTAGAACTGCGGACGGTAGTTCGAGAAGAACGGCGTGTGACGGCCGCCCTCTTCCTTGGTCAGGATGTAGGCCTCGGCCTCGAACTTGGAGTGCGGCGTGATCGAGCCGGGCTTGGCCAGAACCTGGCCGCGCTCCACGCCCTCGCGGTCGATGCCGCGCAGCAGAACGCCCACATTGTCGCCCGCCTGGCCCTGGTCGAGCAGCTTGCGGAACATCTCAACGCCCGTGCAGGTCGTCTTGACCGTGTCGCGGATGCCCACGATCTCGATCTCTTCGCCCACCTTGATGATCCCGCGCTCGACCCGGCCGGTCACGACCGTGCCCCGGCCCGAGATCGAGAACACGTCCTCGATCGGCATCAGGAAGTCCTGGTCGATCGGACGCTCGGGCGTCGGGATGAACTCGTCGACCGCCGCCATCAGCTCCTTGATCTTCTCTTCGCCGATCTCCGGGTCGCGCCCTTCCATCGCCGCCAGCGCCGAGCCGGCAACGATCGGAATGTCGTCGCCGGGGAAGTCGTAGCTCGACAGAAGCTCGCGCACTTCCATCTCCACGAGCTCGAGCAGCTCCTCGTCGTCGACCTGGTCGACCTTGTTGAGGAACACCACCAGAGCCGGAACGCCGACCTGGCGCGCCAGAAGGATGTGCTCGCGCGTCTGCGGCATCGGGCCGTCAGCCGCGTTCACCACCAGGATCGCGCCGTCCATCTGAGCCGCGCCCGTGATCATGTTCTTCACGTAGTCCGCGTGGCCCGGGCAGTCGACGTGCGCATAGTGGCGGTTGTCGGTCTCGTACTCGACGTGCGCGGTCGAGATCGTGATCCCGCGCGCCTTCTCTTCCGGAGCGCCGTCGATCTGGTCGTACGCCCGGAAATCGCCGAAATACTTCGTGATCGCAGCCGTCAGCGTCGTCTTGCCGTGGTCCACGTGACCAATCGTGCCGATGTTCGCATGCGGCTTCGTGCGTTCAAACTTTTCCTTACCCATGGTCGGGACCTCTTACTAGGACTGGACCGGGCGGACGCCGGCAACGCGCGCCGCCGCAAAAACTGAGCGCGGGGCATAACGTCCGATCTCAGAGAAGGCAAGGGCCGAATGCCGAGCCGTGCGCCGTATTGCAAAAGAAGCGCGCAGCGCCGGCTTCAGGCCTCCGCGCTCTCCCACGGAAACGCCACCCAGAGCCCGGCCGGCGTCTGGCGCGCCGAGATCACGCCCGAGCGGCCTTCGGTCTTGTCGACAAGGGCGCCCACCACGGCGTCGGGATAGCGCGCGCGGATCGCTTCGAGCGTGCGTCCGGTGTCGATGATGTCGTCGATGACGATCGCGGCGCCGTCCGGGGCCGGGCCGTAATCGACCAGCGCGCCCTGCTCTCCGTCCGGGCCGTCCGCGTAGGACATCAGCCCAAGCGAGGCGACCTTGCGCAGGCCGAGCCTGTGCGCGACCAGCGCGGCGGGAATCAGTCCGCCGCGGGACACGCCGACGAGCAGCGCGCCGGGATCGACCGGGCCGTGCGCGGCCGCGATCTGTTCGGCCAGGCTGTCGGCCATCGCCTCGATATCGGTCCAGTCCAGCTTCAGCATACGGCCGTCCTCCCCGTCAGGCGCGCTTCATCGCACGGCGCGGGCCGGCCCGTCGAGGCGTGCAGGGAGGCGAGATGAGAGACGATGGAGCGGGTGATCGGAATCGAACCGACATATGCAGCTTGGAAGGCTGCCGTTCTACCATTGAACTACACCCGCGTTCAGGTCCCGACATACCCGGGCCGGGCGCGGTTTGTCGAGGGCGGGATGTGCGTCGCCTGCTCGCCGGACGGTCGAGGGCGGGCCGATGCAGGCGGGAGAGCTGGACGACGCGACGACGCGCCCGAAGGGTCCGCAAAGCGTCCCCGCAACTCGGCGAGTGCGGCAAAACCCCGAGAGCCTGCGGTGGACGTCTATGCAGGACCGCGCGGCAGGAAACCCAGCCTCCCTCCCGTCATCGAGGCCGGGGCGCGTTGTGATAGTCCCTCGCAGCGCTTGGGGCCGGTTCCGCTCACGCGGGCCGGTCCCAATTTACTTCCGTGGCGCGACGTCCCTCCGGTAATTGGGGGCCCTCCCGAATTACTCATATCTCCCAATTATGAGTTTCTGATCGGCGTCGTACGCCATTAGAAAAAACTGCTTCAGCCATTTTTCTTTTCCTAAATAGTCATCCCAGAAAATTTTGAGATTTAAACGCTCACTCATCGGGAATGGACCCCCATGTTCCTTATGATGGCACCCATCAATCAACAGGATAATTTCATCGCTCGAACCAGGACCAATATAGCTTATCGATCCATCAAAACACAAACCACCGACTTTTCCATAATTAAAAAACTCTGATTGATAATACAGGTCGTAAATTGGTACAGATCCTACATTGTGAACTTTGAATGTAATCCTAAATTGGTTTACCGCTGCGCTATAATCTAGCTGAGGATTGCTCAGCTGGGGGTATGGAGAAAGCTGCGCATTGTTTGCTCTTATTATTTCGCTATTTGATTTATTTATCTGCTGAAAGTTTTGATGCAAATAGTACAGCGCGAAAGCGGACAGCATCATTCCCCAGATAGCAATTACCGTGTTCAGCTTCTCCATCGCGCTAGCGTCGACAAAAGCAACAGCCGCAATGAAAACGAACGCGATCACGACGCCCGTAGCTATCGCAAATTTGCTAAGCATGCCTAGCGTCGCCCGCCCTAAAGCACCGATAAAACTCAAGCGAGAATATTATACAAAGCTGGGTGCTTCGCATTGTAAATTTTATGAGGGAAATTTTGGTGGGTTTCCCAATCTCTAATCAAATATCTCTAATAAATACATGGTTTTAGAAAAATAAATGGTGGAGGGGGCTGGATTCGAACCAGCGTACGCCGAAGCGGGCAGATTTACAGTCTGCTGGATTTAACCACTCTCCCACCCCTCCACAGGGCGCGATCTCGGGAAGATCGCAGCGGCCGGTGAAATGCACCGTCCGCCCGGGTCCGCACCGGGGCTCCGCGTGAGGCCGTTGCGCTCGTGCGCGCAAGGCTTTACCGAGGCCCTCCCCGATTTGGAGCGCGGACTATAGTCATGGCCCCTAGCAGGCGCAACACCGAGAAAAAGCCATCTGCAGCACGGTCCGCAGGCCGCCGCAAACACGGCCGCAGGCCCGGCTCGGACCACCGCCGCGAGACGCCTGGCGAGGGGTGGATCTGGGGCCGGCACGCCGTGCTCGCCGCGCTCGCCAATCCGCGCCGGCGGGCGATCTCGCTTCATGTGACGCGCAACGCGGCGGACGATCTGTCCGACGCCGACCTCAAGCGCGCGAGCCTGGAGCCGCCTCATGAGATCGCCTCGCGCCTGCCCGAAGGCGCGGTTCATCAGGGCTTCGCGCTGAAGGCCGCCGCCCTCGCGCCCGAACCGCTCGCGGCGGTGACCGAGCCCACGCACGGGCTTCTGGTCGTGCTCGACCAGATCACCGATCCGCAGAATGTCGGCGCGGTGTTCCGCTCGGCCGCCGCGTTCGGCGCGCGCGCGGTGATCATGCAGGATCGCAAGTCCCCGCCCATGTTCGGCGCGCTGTGCAAGGCCGCGGTCGGGTGTGCGGAAACGGTGCCCTTCGTCGAGGTCACCAACATCGCCGACACGCTTATCGAACTCAAAAAGGCCGGCCGGTTCGCGATCGGGCTCGCTGGTGAAGCGGACGCCACGCTCGCAAGCGCGGTCACCGATCACGCCGGGCCTGGTCTGGTGCTGGTGCTGGGCGCGGAGGGCGAAGGCCTTCGCCCGCGCGTGGCTGAACATTGCGACCTGCTTGCACGCATCCCGATGGGGCCGAAAGCGGAAAGCCTGAACGTCTCCGCGGCCGCGGCGGTGGCGCTCTACGAGGCCTCCCGCCACGACCCGCGAATCAATCCGCAAGGCTTCGGCGGCCCGGGCTTCATCGGACCGAACGACTGAGCCTCAGTCAGCGACCGTGAAGCGGCCCGAGCCGCTGGTGCGGATCTCGCCGAACTGCTCGAACCCGCCGACGACGACGTCGCCGCTGCCGGTCAGGCGCACTTTCGGGGTGATCGCGTGCCCGCCGAAGCGCACGCCGCCAGACCCGGTCCCGGTGACCTCGAACGGCTCGGCGCGGCCGTCCGAGACAGTGACCGAGCCCGAACCGCCCAGCCGGATCTGCATCGGCCCGTTCACCGAGTCCGCGCGCACGTCGGCCGACCCCGATGCGTTGAAGATCAAACCGCCGAGCGCGCCGGCGCTGAGGCCGCCGTCGCCGCTGGACGACAGATCGGCCACGCCCGCCACGTCGCCGAGGCGCACGCCGCCCGAGCCGCTGGTCCGGCCCTCGAACGCGCCGACATCGCCGGCCGTCACGCCGCCCGCGCCGGAAAGCCGGACCGAAAGCGGTCCGGCCACATCGCCGATCTCGGCCCCGCCCGAGCCGGACGCGCGCACCTCCGCGCTCGCAGCCGAACCCGCCTCGACGCCGCCGGAGCCGGACAGCCCGATCTCGAGCGGCCCCGCGACGTCGCCGGCTTTGGTGTCGCCCGAACCGGACTGGCTGACCGACAGCGAACCCGAAGCGCCGAGCCTCACCGCGCCGGAGCCGGACTGGCTCACACGCGCCGCGCCGCCGACATCGCCGAGCTGGACCTCCATATCGCCGGACAGCGAAACCCGGGCGTCGCCCTCTATGTCGCCGGCGATGAAACCGCCGCACGCCGAGGCCGACAGATTGAGCGCCGCAAGATCGCCGGCGGCGCCACGGAAAATGCTGTCCGAGATCTCCAGATCGATCGGGCCGGGCGTGGTCACGATCAGCAGGGGCAGCGCGTCGAAGGCGAGCGCGTCGCCGCGGCGGCGGCCCACCCGTTCTTCCCCCTCCCGCCCGAAGCAGCGCCAGCGGCGCAGCGTGTCCCCGCCGTCGATGGCCAGGCCGTCACCGGTTTCGGAAATCTCGCCCGGCCGATCGCCTGCGCGTTCGATGCGCGCAGACAGCGCCGCGCCCTGCTCGATCCGGATCTCTCCGGCGAAATCCTCGATGACCACGGCGGGCGCAGACTGAAGGGCTGCGGCGGCGAGGAGGCTGGCGGTGAAGGACATGGCGGAGTTCCCTTTCAAGACGGCGTCGCAATGAAGATGCATCGTCGCGCACCTATGGATGCTTGATGCCTGCTCACATGCGCCATGTCCTTACCGGAGCTTGACAGGATCGACAGCGCGCGGCCTCGACAGGCCGCACGGCGCGGCGTTTTACTGGCGGCATGAAACACCACGCCCCCCGCACCGAGCTGTCCACCCACGCCGTCTTCAACCAGTCCGAACCGATGACCGGCGTGAACGTCTACGCCGCCGACGCCATGTTAAGCGACGCCGTGAAGCGCAACGGCGGCGGCGTGCACGCCGCCCACCTTTCCGCTTTCGGCGAGGCGGCGGGGTCGGAGACGGTGCAGGACCTCGCCCGGATCGCCAACGAGAACCCGCCGAAATTCAAACCCTTCGACCGGTTCGGCCGGCGCGTGGACGAGGTGGAGTTTCACCCCGCCTATCACGCGCTGATGGAGCTGGGGCTGTCGAACGGCGTCTCGGCGGCGGCCTGGCGCACCGAAGACGCGCCGCACACCCTGCACGCCGCGCTATTGATGATCATGGGCTCGGCGGATGCGGGCGTGTGCTGCCCGCAATCGATGACCTACGCCTGCGTGCCCGCGCTGAAGCACGCAGACTGGACCGGTCCCTGGATCGAAGGCGCGACGAGCGGAAAGTACGATCCGCGCTTCATCCCGCCGGAAGACAAGGCCGGACTGACGCTCGGCATGGCGATGACCGAAAAGCAGGGCGGCTCGGACGTGAGGGCGAACACCACGCGGGCCGAGAGCGCGGACGGCGACGTGGTCACCCTGACCGGGCACAAATGGTTCTGCTCCGCGCCGATGAGCGACGGCTTCCTGACGCTGGCCTATGAGGGCGAAGGCGACGGCGCGGCGCTGTCATGCTTTCTCGTGCCGCGCTGGCGGCCTGACAGAACCCGCAACACGATCGAGATCCAGCGGCTGAAGGACAAGCTCGGCGACAAGTCCAACGCCAGCTCGGAGATCGAATACAAACAGGCCTGGGCCCGCCGGATCGGCGAGCCGGGGCGCGGCGTGCGCACCATCATCGAAATGGTCAACCACACCCGGCTCGATTGCCTGGCGGGCAGCGCCGGGCTGATCCGCAACGCCGCCGCCGCCGCGGTCTGGCACGCCGACCGGCGCAGCGCGTTTCAGCGCCGCCTGGTCGACCAGCCGCTGATGCGTGAAGTGCTCGCCGAGCTGAGCCTCGAGGCCGAGGCCGCGCTGGCGCTGGCCTTCCGCGTCGCGCGCAGCTTCGACAAGGCGGTCGAAAACCCGCACGAGGCGGCGCTGGCCCGCCTGCTCACCCCGATCGCGAAATACTGGATCTGCAAGCGCGCGCCGTATCTGGTCTACGAGGCCATGGAGGCGCATGGCGGCGCGGGCTATGTCGAGGAGCACCCCCTGCCCCGCATGTTCCGGCAGAGCCCGCTCAACGCGATCTGGGAAGGCTCGGGCAACGTCATCGCGCTCGACGTGCTGCGCGCGCTCGGCAAGGACCCCGCCGCAAGACACGCCCTCGCCGCCGAGCTCGAAACCGCGCGCGGCGCCCACCCCGCGCTCGACGCCCGGCTCGACGCGCTGCTCGCCATGGCGCCCGAAGGGATCGGCGAAGCCGACGCCCGCCGCTTCACCGAAATCGCCGCGACCGCGCTGACCGCGAGCGCCCTGATCGGCGCCGGCCTAGACCCCGCCGCCGACGCCTACATCGCCCGCCGCATCGCAGAGACCCCGACCATGCTCGGCGCAGGCGAAGCGAAGATCGACACCGACTGGCTGATCGGCCGGGCGCGGCTGGCGGGGTGACGCGCGAGCCGCGTATCTCGCGCCGACACCGGTCACGAAAGGCAAAAAGCTGGAGCGCTCGACCGTGTTTTTGGCGAGCGCTCCAGAGGCGGGTTGGTGTTTCGACTTAGACCGATCCGGCAGACTGCAGCTGGCCCAGATAGAGCGCGGTGAAGCTGATCGAGTTGAAGACGCCGTGGGCGATGAAGACCGGGAAGATGTTCCGCTTGGTCATCAGGAAGAAGAGGCCCAGCAGCAAGCCGACGCTGCCGGTGATGATCACCCCGTACCAGCCTTGGCCGAAATAGTGCAGCAGGCCGAACGGAGCGGCGACTGCGAACGCGGCCACGATGCCGGCGAGCCAGCCGTCGCCCAGCGCCCGCTGAACGTTGTTCATGAGCAGGCCGCGGAAGATCACTTCCTCACCGAGAGCGGCGTTGACCCACATGGTGACCATGGCGATCGCGAAAGCGATGTGAATGTTCGGCCCGGCGATCGGGTTGAAATTCATCTCGGACGTGAAGCCCAGAGACATCAGGAACATCGCGATCGGGCTGACGATCACCATCATGACCGGCGCGATCAAAACCCCTTGCAGGACAGCCAGCCAGATACGTCCCGGGCGGCGAAACCCGAGCGAGCCCAGCCCGCGGCCCGTCGCGACCGCCCAGACCATTGCGCCGACCGCGATGGTGAGAGTGGCGAAGGTGGACCACATGATGGCGTAGCCGCCAGGGGAGATGTCTCCCAGGAAATAGCTGAACGTGCGTCCCAGGGCGTAGTAGCCGCCCACGATCGCGATCACCGAAACCAGCGCCTTGGTGAGGCTGTTCATCCGCGGCAGCGTCGCAGAGGCTTGCGTCTGGGGCGCCGTCGGGAAGATTTGTGACTCTGACATCTGTATTCTCCGTACAAGACCTGACCGTCTTCGACCAAAGGGTTTTCAAACCGCTCTTATCCGGCGGTTGAAACTTCTTTAAGCGCGGTTTAAATTCGTATCAACAGAAATTGGATTTCTGGGAATGAACATGTATCGACTTCTCAGCTACGCGTTGCTGGCCTGGGCCGCCGTGACGCTCGCCATCGCAGCCGCCACGATCGCCTCAGCCGGCTTCGGCGTTCAGTTTCCCGGCCTTGAATTCGATCAGGCGACGCCCGGCTCGGCGGGGAGCGCAGGACCGGTCGGCTTTCTCATCGCCGCGGTCCCGGTGACGCTCTTCGTCGCGACCCTGCTCCAGGGCGCGAAGACGGTGCGCGGGCTCGGTACGATCTCGGAGCACTGGCGTGAGAGCACGCGCGATCTGCGCCGCCTGGCTGTGCTCCTGCTGGCCGCGATGGTGACCGACATGGTCGCCCAGAGCCTGATCAACTCGATTGTCGTCTCTCGGGAGGCCGGCGCGTTCGCTGTCTCACCGGTCATCGACATCACCGAGATCGGCAAACTGCTGATCAGCCTGATCATCTTCCTCGCCGCCCGCGCCCTCGATCTCGCCCAGGCCGAGGTCGAGGAAAACCGTAGTTTCCTGTGAGGCCGGCCATATGCCCCTGGTGATCAATCTCGACGTGATGCTGGCCAAGCGGAAGGTGAAGTCGAAAGACCTCGCCAAGCATCTGGGGCTGACAGAAACGAGCCTGTCGCTGTTCAAGTCCGGCAAGCTGAAAGGCATCCGGTTCAAGAACCTCGAGATGATGTGCGAATATCTCGACTGCAAACCGGGCGACATTCTCGATTTCGTTCCCGGGGAGCCGGTCTACAGCGCTGAAGACGACCAGGGCGAAAGCTAGGGACCATATCTCGCACGCACGCCTGAGCCGCGTCTGGTCCGCCTCGATCGCGGAGGGAGGCCATTCCCTACCCGCAAGACCCGCGCTAACCGTAGCAGAGGGGGTGCGAGCCATGTCTGCGATCACGATCGGACTGATCTGTTACGTGCTGATCCAGCTCGGGATCGCGGTCTGGGCGTCGCGGCGGATCGGCGGCGACGCCGATTATCTGGTGGCGGGCCGGCGGCTGGGCGTCCTGACCCTCGGGGTGAGCCTGTTCGCGACCTGGTTCGGCGGCGAGACGGTGATGGGCGCGAGCGCGGCGATCGCCGACGAAGGCCTCGCCGGCGCCCGGGCCGAGCCTGTGGGGTATGCGCTTTGCCTTGCGGCCGCCGCGCTGCTGGTGGCGGGCGCGCTTCGCGCCAAGGGCTATCTGACGCTGGCGGATTTCTTCCGCGACCGGTTCGGGCCGAAGGCGGAGATCGCCGCGGCGCTGGTTTCCATCCCCACTTCGGTGATCTGGGCGGCGGCGCAACTGCTTGCTCTGGCTTCGCTTCTGAGCGCTGTGACCGCCCTGCCCGTCCCCGTCGCGATCATCATGAGCGCAGGCCTCGTGATGGTCTACACCACGCTGGGCGGTCTTCTGGGCGACGTGATCACCGACGTCCTTCAGAGCCTGGTCGTGCTGGCCGGTCTCGCGGTGATGCTCGTCCTGTTGATCGCGCGGGCGGGCGGGCCCGCCGAAGCGCTGGCGGCGATCGAACCGGCTCAGCTCATTCTGGTCCCGCCCGGCGAAAGCTGGATCGAGCGGGTCGACGCCTTCGCCATCCCGATCCTGGGCTCGATCGTCGCGCAGGAGATGATCGCGCGCTTTCTCGGCGCGAAGACGGCGAGAACGGCCGTGCGCGGCGGGCTGTTCGCGGCGGGGCTTTATCTGGTGGTCGGCGTCTTCCCGCTCGCCTTCGGCCTTGTCGGCGCGGGGATCGGCTTCGATCCGGAGGCGGGCGATCTCTACCTGCCGCTCATGGCCGCGGAACTTCTGCCCAGCGCCCTGTTTGTGATGTTCGTCGGCGCGCTGTTTTCCGCGGTCCTGTCCACCGTCGACAGCGCGCTTCTGGCCGTCTCTGGACTTGCCACGGAAAACCTTTACGCCCGCGCCCGCCCAAAGGCCGGAGTGCGCGAGAAGCTCTACGCCGCAAGGGCGCTGACGCTGGTCGCGGGGCTGGGCGCGCTGGCGGTCGCGTTTTCAGGCGAGACGATCTACGGGCTGGTCGAGATCGCCAGCTCTCTGGGCTCGGCGGGGCTTCTTGTCTCGCTTCTGATCGGCCTTCACAGCCGGTTCGGCGGGGAGTGGAGCGCGCTGTCCGCTCTCGCCGCAGGCCTCGTGACGATCTGGCTCGCCGACTGGGTGTTCGTGATCCCGGGCGGCTTTCTTCTGTCGATCGCCATTGCGGCGGCGGCTTACGGGGCTGCGGGGTTGGTGCGGTCCCGCCCGGCGGGACCGCAATCGCAAGCCTAGTTCAAAAGGCCGAACACCGTGGTGCCGAGCACCGTGCCCACCGCATAGCCGAGCACGCCCATCAGAACCCCCGGCGTGACCAGATCGCGCCAGCCCTTCGCCGCCGCCAGGGCGGGCGCGGTGGTCGCCCCGAGGATCGCCGCGTTCGACGCGATGAGGATCTCAGGCAGCGACAGCCGGGCGAACTTCGCGAGCACCAGCGCCACGACCGCATGGACGCTGACGAGCACGAAGATGAACAGACCGATCAGCGGCGCCGCCTCGAGCAACATGGCGATATTGGATTCCGCTGCGATGGCGGCGAAGAACATGAAGGCGAACACGACGCCGAGTTCGAACCCGCCATGCAGCCTGGCCATCTGTCCGGGTACGACAGTGGGAAGGATCAGTGCGAGCATGGTGATGGCGACATAGCGCAGATCGCCGATCGACACGCCGATCGCGGCGCGCAGATCGTCCGGGCCCAGCCCCCACCAGGTTTCGAACGCGTAGGCCCCGGCGCGCACGAGCGCATCGCCCAGCGCCACGACGACCAGGGCGTAGGTCAGCGTCAGGGCGAGGCTGAGCGAGGTCGCCCGGCCGCCGCCCTCGCCGGCCTCCTCGATCTCGCCCTGGGTGTGATCGCGCGGAACATAGCGCCGGGCGAGCCAGGCCAGGCCGGGAAGCATGGCCATGACCGCGACCCAGCTCGCGCTCGCCAGATGGTCGGCGGCCACGATCGCCGCGACGAGAGCGCCGTCTTCGGACAGCCCGGTCATCTGGGTCAGCGGCACGAAGTTCACCGTGCCGCCGGTGTAGGACCCGGTCAGCGACGCGGCCACCGCCGCCTCCTGCGCGCCGAGATCGACGACGAACACCGCAGCGAAAACGCCGAAGAGCGTTGCCACGCAGCAGATCGCGAAAGCGCCGGTCATGCGCGTGGTCTCGAACAGGATTCGGCGCAGGTCCGCCTTCATCAGGAACAGCGGAATGAGCACAGGCACGGCGTAGCGGAACACGAAATCATAGGCGCTGGAGCTGAACGGCATCACCCCCATCCAGATCTGCTCTCCGGTTTCCGTGGTCCCGACCGGCACGCGCAGATTGGTTGCGAGAATGGCGATCAGGATCGCCCAGACCGTGCCGGTCAGAAGCGCGCCGATCTTCGTTTTCTCGAGCAGAAAGCCCGCAGCGGCGATGCCGAACAGGCCGGCCATGACGGCGACCGGCTGGTCGGCGGGTATGAGCGATATGTCCACGGTCGCGCGGGCTCCTAGTCTGGCAGAACGGCGTCGGCTTCGATCTCGACGACGAAATCGGGATGGGCGAGCGCGCTGACGCCCACCATGGTCGAGGCGGGCGGGCAGGCGCCGAACACTTTGCGGTGCGCTTCACCGACGGCGGCCTGGGTTTCAGGCGTCATGTCGGTGACGAACATGCGCGTTCTTACGACATGCTCGGGCCGGGCGCCCGCGATTTCCAGCGCCTTCACGATGATCTGAAGACAGCGCTCGGCCTGCGGACCCGCCTCGCCCGGCCGGTGGCAACCGCCGTCCTCTCCGACGGCCACGGTGCCCGCCACGAGGACATGATCTCCCGCGACCACGGCGCGGCGATAGCCGACCTTGTCTTCCCAGGGCGCGCCGGAGGTGACGCGGGTCCGACCCGCGATGGTTTCGGTTTTCATGGACGGCCGCTCACTGCGCGGCGCCGTCGCCCGACGGCACGCCGTTGTTGAACAGATCAAGCGCGATCACGGCCATGCCTTCGGCCGCCGTGGTCACCGCGGTTTCCGCGTCGGTGTAGAAGAAAGGCGAGTGGTTCGCCGGCGGGGTTTCGCCGCGCGCCTGATACTCCTGCCAGACCTCCATGGGCTGGCCGCCGACCCAGAACATGAAGATCGGCACGTCTTCTTCCGTGCGGCCGTAGCGGGAGAAATCCTCCCCGCCGGTCACGGGGTCTGCGGTCGCCACCCGCTCGCCGAAGCGCGCTTCGAGCACCGCGCCGGCGCGATTGGACAGGGCGGGGTCGTTGAAGACCGCCGGCGTGTAGGTCTCCTCGATCTCCACCACCGGCATCAGCTCGTCGGGCAGACCGGCCGCCATGGCGATCCCGGTCGCGACCCGCTCGATGCCGGTCAGCAGGTTCTCGCGCACTTCGTCGGTGTAGGAGCGCACGGTGAGCTGCAGATGCGCCTCGTCCGAGATGATGTTGTGCTTGGTGCCCGCGTTGAAGGCGCCGACCGTGATCACGCCGGTCTCGAAGGGCGACAGCTCCCGGCTGATCAGGGTCTGAAGGCCGATGACGATCTGGCTCGCGATCACGATCGGGTCCTTGCCAAGATGCGGGCTCGCCCCGTGCGCGCCGATCCCCTTTACGTAGAGATCAACAGTATCGACATTCGCCATGGCGTAGCCTGGCACGTAGCGGATCTCGCCGGCCGGCATGTAGCCCCAGGTGTGATGGCTCACCACCGCGTCGGGGGTGGGGAAGCGCTCATAGAGCCCTTCGTCCAGCATCGCCATGGCGCCCAGTCCGATCTCCTCGGCGGGCTGGGCGATCAGCACCAGCGTGCCCGACCAGGCGTCGCGATTGTCCGCCATCCAGCGGCCCGCGCCGACCAGAGCGGTCATGTGGGTGTCGTGCGCGCAGGCGTGCATGACCGGGAATTCCTGGCCCAGCCGGTCCTCGCCCACCACGGTGGAGGCGAACTCCAGCGGGGTCTGCTCGCGCATGGGAAGCCCGTCCATGTCCGCGCGCATCAGGATGGTCGGCCCCTGCCCGTTCTCCAGAACCGCGACGACGCCGGTGCGGCCGACCTCCTCGGTCACCGCGTAGCCGGCGTTGCGCAGCTCCTCGGCCATGCGCGCGGCGGTCTGAAACTCCATGAAGGAGAGCTCCGGATTGGCGTGCAGATGCCGGTAAAGCCCCTGCAGATGGGCGTTCCAGTCAGCGTCCAGCGCGGCGCCGATATCGTCCTGGGCCAGGCTCGGCGAGGCGAGCGCGAAAACGGCGGCGGCGGCGGTCAGAAGTCGGCGCATGACTGAGTCTCCCCTGTTCGCCGGTCATACCAGACCCGGCGGAGCGGGGCGTCAACCGGGCAGCCGGACAGGCGCGCCGCGGCGATCGGCGCTTGTGTCCTGATCCGCCCGGCCTAGTGTGCCGGTCATGAACCCGCCGATCTGGTCTCCCTGCAAGAAAATCTGCCTGGTCGATCCCGGCGAGCGCATCTGCGTGGGCTGTTTCCGCACGCTCGACGAGCTCGGGCGCTGGACGCTGATGAGCAAAGAGGAGCGGCTCGCGGTGAAAGCCGAGCTGAAGGGGCGCGAGGCCGCCTATCGCGCGGCGAAGGCACGCTAACCGCCGAACGTCGCCTCGCGCAGCATGTTGAGCGCGACCAGCAGCAGCCCGATCGCGAAGGCCTGTTTCAGGCGCTCGGCGTTGAGCTTATGGGCGAGCGCCGCGCCGACCGGGGCGAGGAACACCGCTGCGGCCGCGAGGCAGACGAAGCCGGCCATGTTCACATAGCCCAGCGAGAACGGTGCGCGGGCGGGCTCGTCCAGCCCTGCAATCACGTAGCCGATCGCGCCGGGCAGGCCGATCGCGACGCCGAAGCCCGCCGAGGTCGCCACCGCCGTGTGGATCGACCGCCCGCACACGCTCATCAGGGTCACGCCGAACACCCCGCCGCCGATGCCCATCAGGGCCGACAGCGTCCCGATCACCGTGCCGAGCACGCCGCTGAGCGGCAGTCCGGGCATGTCCTCGGCGAGTTTCCAGTCCGGCCGTCCGAAGAAGAATTGCGCGGAGAGCAGCAAGGCCACGGCGCCGAACAGCGCGGTGAGAACGCGCCCCGGCGCGAAATCGGCGATCGCCGCGCCGATGAAGGTGCCCAGCACGATCCAGGGCGCCCAGGCCTGGATGATCTTGAAATCCACCGCGCCGCGCCTGGCGTGTGCGGCGACAGATCTGAGCGAGGTCGCCACGATCACCGCGAGCGATGTGCCCACCGCGGCGTGCATGGCGGTCTCCTCGAAGCCCAGCGCGGAGAGCACGTAATACATCGCCGGCACCATCACGACGCCGCCGCCGATGCCGAACAGTCCGGCGATCAGGCCCGCGCCGGCGCCCACGGCGAGCAGCGCCAGAATGAAGGGCAGATATTCGATCACGCGGCGACGCGCTCCGGCGCGACGGCGGCGAGCGCAGCTTCGACCACCGCCCAGTCCGCGCCGGGCCGGTTGGCCTTTTCAGACAGGATCTGGCGGAATTTCCGGGCGCCGGGCCGGCCCGCGAACAGGCCCAGCATGTGCCGGGTGATCGCGTGCAGCCTGACGCCGCGCTCGAGCTGGCTCTCGATGTAGGGGCGGTAGGCGAGCACCGCGTCGACCGGATCGCTCACAGGATCGATCTCGCCGAACACCCGGCTGTCGACTTCGCTCAGGAGCCAGGGGGTGTGGTAGGCCGCGCGTCCCAGCATCACGCCGTCGAGCGGGCCCTGTTCGCTGAGGGCTTCGTCCAGCGTCGTCAGCCCGCCGTTGAGGATGATCTCGAGATCGGGCCGTTCGGCCTTCAACCGGCGCACCAGCGCGTAATCGAGCGGCGGCACGTCGCGGTTCTCCTTCGGGCTCAGACCTTTCAGCCAGGCCTTGCGCGCATGGACGGTGAAGCTCGTCACGCCGCTCTCGGCGACCGTGTCCACGAAGCCGAACAGGGTCTTTTCGGGCTCCTGATCGTCGACGCCCAGCCTGTGCTTGACGGTGACGGGAACCGAGACCGCTTCACGCATGGCGGTGAGACAGTCGCGCACCAGCTCGGGCTCGCGCATCAGGCAGGCGCCGAAGCGGCCGTTCTGCACCCGGTCGGACGGGCAGCCGACATTGAGATTGATCTCGGCGTATCCGAAGCCTTCGGCGATCTTCGAGGCCTGGGCCAGGGCCGCCGGATCGGAGCCGCCCAGCTGGATCGCGACGGGGTGCTCGGCCGGGTCGAACCCGATCAGCCGCTCCGTGTCGCCGCGGATCACCGCCTGATCGACCGCCATCTCGGTATAAAGCAGAGCCCGGCGCGTGAGGATGCGATGAAACGCCCGGCAGTGCCGGTCGGTCCAGTCCATCATCGGCGCCACCGAAAAGCGGCGGTCAGGGGCGGGGCTCGCACAGGTCATGGGCGGCGATGTAGGCTGTAGGCGGGAAAAGCGCAAACCAGGCGCCCCAGGTATACGGAACGCACCGGCGCCGCTGCGTGTTGGCCCTGCAGTAGCGGGGCCGAACAGTCAGGAGACCGAAACATGAAAACCGCATGGCTCGCCGCAACAGCGCTCGCCGTCCCGGCTATGATCGCCGCCTGCGCCGCACCGGGCGAAATGATCAACGATCCCGACGACTTTGCGGCCTATCAGGGCGATCCGCGGCTCGGCACGGAAGTCGACCGCATCTGTTTTTCCCGCAATATCGACGGCTTCGGTGAGACCACCGACAATTCTGTGATCGTCGAGGCGGGGGTGAACGAGCACTATCTGATCAAGACCTTCGGGATATGCTCGGATCTGGAGTACGCGCAATCGCTCAGCTTCGAACAATACGGTTCGAGCTGTCTGAGGCGCGGCGATCAGATCATCCCCTATGACAGCGTGTTCGGCCCGGACGAAGCAGGCCTGCCGCCGCGCTCCTGCGCGATCGACCGGATTTACGAGTGGGATCCGACGGTCGCGGTCGAGCAAGGCGGCTACTGAGCCTTAACCGGTCGTTCACCCTGAGGCTTAACGCGGCCTTGAACCGTGGCGTGCATGCTTCTTGGCGAAGGGAGCACGCCATGGCCAAGGCCGTTTTTCACAAACACCAGCGCGTCTACGTCAAACCTGTGGGCACCTGGGCGGCGATCGAAAAGGTCAAGCCGCAATGGGTGAAGGACGTCGAGGAGCCGGTGAAGATTTTCTACGACTGCGGGCTGGGCCGTGACTTCACCGCCGCCGAGCTCAGCGCCGAACAGGTCGAGGAGGCCGACGCGGGCCGCTGGCGGCTCATGCGCGCGCGCAACAAATGGCAGAGCACGGACGAGTGCGCCCACCACCCCCAGCCGGGCACCTATCCTGTCGTGGTCACCGACAAGCAGGACTGGGGCGGCTGGCGCGTGCCCGGCGCGGAATACGACCGCGACCCGGCGCGGATCGAGCACCAGGCCCGGCTGATCGTGCACGCGCCTTCCCTGCTCGCCCTGGCTGAAACCCTCGCCCGCGAAGCGGCGGAAAATCCCGACGCGGGCGCAGCCTTCGTCAATCTGGGCAAGACCGCCGCGGACCTGGTGCGCGCCGTGCGCGCCCGGCCTGAAACCCGCGAGCCGTTCGCCGCAGCTGGTTAAGGTCTCCGAAACTCGCCTGCGCCGAATATCCTGCTATATTCCTTTACCTTAGGAAGCGGCCGGGCGGCACGACATGGCGGATTTCTCACGCGTTCAGGCGCTGGTCGTCGACGACAACGCGCACATGATCCAGATCGTCCGCTCGATGCTGCTCGGTTTCGGGATCACGCGGACATACGAGTCCCGCGACGCAGCCGAGGCCTTCGACATCGCCCGGAACGAAGCGATCGATTTCATCATCGTGGATTACCAGATGCCGCTTCTGGACGGGCTGGAGTTCACCCGGATGGTGCGTACCGCCAAGGACACACGCAATCCGTTCATCCCGATCATCCTGCTGACCGCCCACACCGAACGCTCGCGCATCTTCGCCGCGCGCGACGCCGGCGTGACCGAGATCTGCGCAAAGCCGATCACAGCCAAGCAATTGTGGATGAAGATCGCTGCAGTCGTAAATAATCCGCGGCCGTTCGTGCGCGCCCCGGGTTTCTTCGGTCCCGATCGCAGGCGGAAAGACGGCTCCGCACCAGACGGAGGAGACCGCCGCACCACGCAGCTCGTCGAGACGGCTCCGAAGACCGAGACGTCGCCGGGCATGCTCGCACCCGAATCGCCCAAGGCGGCCAGCGCCTGATCCGGGCCGCGTTAACGCTTCCTTGCTGGACGCGGCAGGGCGGCGCGCCTTACCTTTCCATCCATGATTCGACAGCGCGAAGCGAGCGGCGGCGGGGTGCGCCGATCGGCGCCGGCGGGCGAGAGCCGCCCGCGCACCCTCGGTGCACGTGGGGTCATCGTGCTGGTCGGCCTGTTCGCGCTGGTTTTCGGCGCGGTGATCTTCATCAAGCTGCAGACCGAAAGCGGCGAAGCGGCGCGGTCCGCCGCCGCCTCCAGCGCCCTGACCGCAAACTTCGTCGCGACCGGCGTTGAAAGCCGGCTGAGGGAAGTCGGCGGCGCGTTGTCGATGGCGGGCGCGCAGCTCGAAGGTCTGGACGGCGCCCCGCTCACAGCGGCCGGTCAGGCGGCGGTCCGTCGGCTCGAAGCCCTCCCGTCGGTCAGCGCCGCCGCCCTGCTTTATCCCGACGGCCGGATCGAAACTGCGGGCGGCGTCGAAGCCCAAACCTTCCGCGCCGCCGCCGACGCCGCGCTCGCCTCGCCCCAGGGCGTCGCCGCGCTCGCCCATGACGAAGCACCCCTGGCCGCCGCAGCGCCCGCCCCGCTCGGCGACGGCTCGGTCGGCGCGCTGGTCGCGATTCTCGATCCTGACGCGCTGCTCGGCATGTCGACGGCGGGCGAGGTGGCGATGCTGACCGACGCGCAGGGCCGGCTTCTGGCGATCCGTCCGCAGGCGAATTTCACCGGCGCTCCGCTGGCCGTGGAGCGGTTCAATCTCGACCCAGCCCTCGTCGCCGCCACCGCCGAGCGCGGCGGCGCGGTCAAGGGCGGCGACTTGGCCGGAACGCCGAAGCTTCTGGGCGCCGCCGCGGTCGCCGGCGCGCCTTTGCACGCGCTCAGCCTGGGTCCGGTCGGCATGGACGCCGCCACCCGGAACCGGACCTGGCTTTTCCATCTGCTGATCTTTCTCGCCCCGCTTGGCGCGGCGGTGGCGCTGAGCGCGCTTCTGCGCAACCAGATGAGCCAGCTGGGCGACACCCAGCTGCGCCTCAGCGACAGCGAAAGCCGGTTCCGGATCGCCATCGAGGGCGCACGCTGCGGGGTGTGGGACTGGGATCTCGAAACCGACGACGTGGTGCTGACCGAAAGCTTCGCCCAGCTCATCGGCCGGTCGGGCGCGGAAGGGTTGAGCGGTCCTGAACTGCTGCTGCTGTTCCGCGAAGAGGACCGCGCGCGCGTGCGCGCCGCCCTGCGCGGGGCGGCCAACGCCAAGGATGTCGACGTGGAGGTGCGCGCCGCACAGCTGCCCGTCTGGCTGCAGCTGCGCGGCCGGATCAAGCCGGGCACCCGCCGCATCGTCGGCGTCGCCATCGACATCACGGAGCGCAAGGGCGCCCAGGCCCGTGTCGCCGCAGCGGAGTCCCGCCTGCGCGCCGCGCTTGAATCGATGACCGAGAGCTTCGTGCTCTGGGACGCGCGCAAGCGGCTCGTGCTCTGGAATCGCAAGTTCCGGGAATTCTTCGGCTTCGGCGACGGCGTGCTGCGCCCCGGCATGAGCTACGCCGAGGTCGAGGCGGCGGCGGGCCGCGCGATCGCGCGCGTCCACGGCGGCGAGGACGGCGCGGAAGCCTATGATCTCGAACTCGCCGACGGACGCTGGCTGCACTATTCCGAACGCCGCACGGCGGACGGGGGCCTCGTGAGCGTCGGCGCGGACATCACCGAGCTCAAGGCCCAGGAAGGCGCGCTCAAGGACAATGACCGCAAGATGCGCCGGACGGTCGAGAACCTGCGCCTCAGCCAGGAGCGCATCCAGGAACTCGCCGGCAATTACGAGCAGGAGAAGATCCGCGCCGAGGAGGCCAACCGGTCGAAATCGGAGTTCCTCGCCAATATGAGCCACGAGCTGCGCACGCCGCTCAACGCCATCAACGGGTTTTCCGAGATCATGGCCGGAGAGATGTTCGGTCCGCTCGGTCACGAACGCTACAAGGACTATGTCGCCGACATCCTCAGCTCGGGCCAGCACCTGCTCTCGCTGATCAACGACATCCTGGACATGTCCAAGATCGAGGCCGGCAAGATGCAGCTCCAGCCCGAGCCGGTCGAACCCGCCGAGCTGATCGAGCAGTGCGTGCGGATCATGCGCGCCCGCGCCGAGGAAAAGCAGATCAGGCTGACCGTGGAGGGCGGCGAACTGCCCACCGTCGAAGCCGATCCCCGCGCGATCAAGCAGGTCCTTTTGAACCTGATGAGCAATGCGGTGAAGTTCACGCCCGAGGGCGGCTCGGTGACCGTTCGCGGCTTTGATGCGGCGGACGGCGTGGTGCTTCAGGTGGCCGACAGCGGCATCGGCATCGCAGAAGCCGACCTGCCCCGTCTCGGCCGGCCCTTCGAGCAGATCGAAAGCCAGCACTCGAAAAAGCACGCAGGCTCAGGCCTGGGTCTGGCGCTTTCGAAATCGCTGGTGGAGATGCATGGCGGGACGCTGCGCATCGACTCCGTCGAGGGCAAGGGCACGACCGTGTCCTTCTCGCTGCCCCGCGAAGCGCGCCTGCCCGAGGGCCACGACTCACAGCCCGCCAGCCGCGAACCGGCGGCCCTTCACTGATCGTCGCGCGGCGCCCGGCGCCGCCGGTCGAGCCTGTCGGGGCCCATGGCGGCTCTCAGCGCAGCGCGCCGCTCCTCAGGATCGAGATCGGCCGCGACGCCCAGAACCAGCGCCTCGGTCCGGGTCTCGAGCGCCGCGCGTGCACGGCGCGCCTCGTCGAGCCGGGCTGCGGCGGTCTCGGGATCGAAATCCTCTGCGGCGACAGCCCGCATCGCGGCGACGCGCGTCTGCACGGTCTCCCGGGCGAGGCGGCGCAGCTCGGGACGCTGCGCTTCAAACCGCGCGCGCGCCTCCTGGCGCGCTTCAGGCGGCAGGGCTTCCAGAAAGCCGCGAAGATCGAAGCCGCCGCGGCCGGGCCGGACGTTTTCCTCGGCGCGGGGCGCTTCGGCCGGACCGAACCAGCTGCGCGCGCCGGCGCCGATCAGCACGCCGTTGAGCGCGACCGAGACCAGAAGCAGCACGATCCAGATATTGATCCTGCCCATCACGCATCCTCCAGAAGCGCAGACACTTCATCGTCACCGAGAGCCCCGAACGCCGCCGCGAATATCTCCGCGTCCGTCGCACCGGGATCAGTCCCGGCGAACCAGCCCGCGCCCAGACCGATCGCCAGGGTCAGCGCTGCGGCCATCGCCGCCCAGCGCGGCTGCGGCGCGCTCGCTGCGCCGGCGCCCGCTCCATCGGCGATGATTTTGTCGGACAGCCCCGTTGGCGGCGGCGTAACGGCCGCGCTACGCAGCGCCGCATCGAGCGCCGCGGCGTCTTCAAGCAAGGCGCGAGCGGCGGGGTTTCTTTCGACGAGGGTGAGAGCCTCGGCCCGCTCAGCCTCCGGCCAGCGCGCGATCTCGCCGCCATAGGCGTCCGCGAGCGCTTCAAACCGCTTGATGTCCATCACCCATGCCCTCCTCGGCCTTCGGCCAGGCTTTCGATAAGCGACGACCGGTCTCCGGCCAGCGCCGCCTTCAGCGCGCGCCGTCCGCGCGCCAGAAGGCTTTCGAGCGCGTCCACGCTCACCTCGAGCACGGCCGCCGCTTCGGCCTGGCTCATCTCCTGAAAGTGACACAATTCCAGAGCCGTGCGCTGGCGCAAGGGCAGCGCGGCGACCGCCGCCCGAACCCTGTCCGCCGCGCCGGCCGCAGCCAGCATCGCATCGGCGCGCGGCGCGTGATCGGTCTGTTCGGGCGCTTCGCCGTCCAGCAGCGTCTCACCGCGCTTTCTCAGCCGGTCGTAACACAGATTGAGCGCGATCCGCGCCACCCAGGTCTCGATCCGCGCGCGCTCGGGCTCGTAACGGCCGATATTGCGCCAGACCTTCACGAAGGCCTCCTGCGCGACGTCTTCGGCCTCGACCCGGTCGCCGATCGTGCGCGCGGCCAGACCGTGCACGAGCGGCAGGCAACGCGCGGTGAGCGCGGCGACCGCCTTGCGATCGCCGCGCCCGATAGACCGGGCCAGCGCCCGGTCGGCCGCGATGCGTCCCGCCCCCTCTCCAGCAGGGTTGGGGGAGCCGCCGACGAGCCTGAGGGCGGGACGCACCACAGCTCCGTCAGTCGCGCCACCAAGCGCGCGCTTGCCGCCGTTCGTCGCGGGCTTCCATCGCCGCGTCGATCTCGGCTGCGGTCACCACGCCGTTCGCGTCGGCGTCGAGCCGGTCGAACAGCGGATGGGGCGCCTCGACGAATTCGGACCGGCTGATCCGGCCGTCGCCGTCTGTGTCCACCCGGCCCATGCCGCGCCGGCCGCGGCGCTCGCCGCCCTCGCGCATGTCCGCCATAGCCTGGCGGGTCGGCGAAGCGTCCGCCTCGGTCAGAAAGCCGTCGCCGTTGCGGTCGCGATAATCGAACTCCGCCGCTCTCAGGGCGCCCAGTTCGGCCAGCGTAACCTGATTGTCGCCGTTCGCGTCGGCCGCGCCGAGCATCATCAGGGCGCGCGCGCCGCGCCGGGGGGCGTGCGGCGCCGCGCCGTGCTCGCGGGCGTGTTCGCCGCGCGGCGCCTGGGGGGCGGATTGCGCCGCGGCCAGGCCGGTGAACACCAGCGCGCCGGCGGCGGCGAGAAGAAGGGTCTTACGCATCGTGTCGCTCCTTAGCGGTCTTCCGGGACCGGCGCCGGCGGCGCCCGGGATCGTCCCGTCCATGCCCCCTGTTACGGATCGGACGCGGCGTCTCCGTCGGTCTTGAACATTACCTTTCCGACATGATGCTCGAAAATTCGGCGGACCGCTTTTGCGTGATCGTCGAGCTTGCCGGACAGCGCGTCCAGCGTCTCGCAGCCGCCCGCCCGCGCCAGCCGTTCGGCGAAGGGCGCGCTCGCCGCGCCGGGATCGAACCCGCCGCCATGCGCGGCGCGCAGAAGCTGGGTGACCGCAGAATAATCCTCCCACGCCGCACGCAGCGCAGCGACATCGTCTTCTGGCAGAGCGGACGTGTCCGCGAGGATCTTCAGCGCCGCGTCTGTGCCCGGCGCGGCGCGGGTACGCGCGCAGAGCTGGGCGGTCTGGGCGACGAACTCGATCTCGATCAGCCCGCCGGCGCGCAGCTTCAGATCCCAGGCGCCCGAAGCCGGCTTGTCGCGTTCGAGCCGGGCGCGCATGTCCGCGGCGTCGGCGCGCACCACCTCGCACGGGACGGGCTTGGCCACGGCCGCCTCGACCGCGGCGTCGATGTCGGGCTTCAGCGCGCCGGTGACGACGCGGGCCCGGGTCAGCGCCATCCGCTCCCACGTCCAGGCTTCCTCGCTGTCGTAATACTCTGCGAAGCGCGACAGCCGCACCGCGATGGGCCCCGCCGAGCCGGAGGGTCTGAGCGCCATGTCGACGGGGTAGAGCTCGCCTTCTTCGGTCGGCGCGCTGAGCGCGGAGACCAGACGCTGGGTGAAGCGCACGAACCAGGCTTCCGGCCCCAGCGGCTTGTCGCCTTCGGACATCGCCGCGCCGGGCTCGTAGACGACCATGAGGTCGAGATCGGAATCCGCGCTCAACTCACGCCCGCCGAGCTTGCCCAGCCCCAGCACCGCCCAGCGGCCCGGCGCCGGTCCGTGCTTGCGGGCGATTTCCGCCTCGGCGGCGGCGGCCATCGCCTCGACCGCGGCGTCGGCCAGATCGGCGAAGGCGCGGCCCGCCTCGCTGGCGGTCGCCTGGCCCGACAGAAGCTGCGCGCCGATACGCAGGCGCTCCTCGCGGGCGAGCCGGCGCGCGGCGTTCAGCGCCTCTTCGAAATCCAGTTCGGCCACCCCCTCGAAGCGCACGCGCTGGCGGTCCTCGGGGTCGTCGCGCAACGGGGTCGAGAAGCCCGGATCGAGCATCGCATCGAGAAGCGCCGGCCGGCGGGCCAGGATTTCCGCAAGCCGCGGCGCGAGGCCGAGCACGCCCATGAGCGTATGGGTGAGCTGGGGCTGATTGATGAGGAGGGAGAGCGGCTGCACCCCGCTGGGGAGCCCCTCGAAAAAGCTCGAGAAACGGGAAAAGGCCGCATCGGGGTCCCCGGTGTCGGCCAGCGCCTCGACGAGCCTCGGGGCGAAGCGGGAAAACAGGGCGCGCGCCCGCTCGGTCCGCGCCGCCCGCGCCCGCCCGGCCGCCCAGCCCGCAAGCCGGATCCAGACCCGCTCGGGATCGGAGAAGCCGAGCTTGTTGAGCGTCTGCAGCGTATCCGGCGTGGGCTCCACGCCGGTGAGCACGAGGCTGCCCTCGCGCGTCGCGAGGCTCTCACCCTCCTCGAACTGGTCGGAAAAGAGCGCGTGCACGCGCGCAAAGGTCTCTGTCATCTCCGCATCGAAGGCGGAGAGATCGTCCACGCCGCAAAGCGCGGCGACCGCGCGGCGGGTCTCGGGATCAGCCGGAAGGCTCTGGGTCTGCTCGTCAGCCAGCATCTGGATGCGGTGCTCGACCGCCCTCAGGCGCGCATAGGCCGCCGACAGCGCCTCGGTCTCCGCCCGTTCGATCAGGCCCGCCTCGCCCAGCGCGGCCAGCGCCGGCAGGGTGGAGGCGACCCTCAGCTTCGGCCGGCGGCCGCCGAAGACCAGCTGCAGCACCTGCGCGTAGAATTCGATCTCGCGGATGCCGCCCCGGCCGAGCTTGACGTCATGGCCCGGCGCCTCAATGCGCGAGCGCCGCCCGGTGGACTGGATCTGCCGGGCGAGCGCGCGGATGTCGCCGACTGCGGCGAAGTCCAGCGTGCGCCGCCAGACGAAGGGTTCGAGATCGGCGAGGAAGCCCTCGCACGCCGCCCGGTCGCCCGCGCACCAGCGCGCCTTGGCCCAAGCCGCGCGCTCCCAGTTCTGCCCGACCGCCTCGAAATAGTGCCGCGCCATGTCCGCGTTCACCGCGACAGGCGTCGAGGACGGGTCGGGCCGGAGCCGCAGATCGACCCGAAACACATAGCCCTCGGCGGTGATCTCCTCCATGACGTACGCCAGTCTTTGCGCCACGCGGGCGAAGGCGCGCTGGGCCTCCTTGCCTTCGGGCGCTGAGGCGATCTCCGGCTCGTAGAGCACGACGATGTCGACGTCGGAGGAATAATTGAGCGCCCCCTGCCCGTGCTTGCCCAGTGCGGCGACGAAAAGGCCCGGCACCGGGTTCCCGGCGCTCGCCTCCTCGAACCCGGCGAACCGTGCGGCGACGCGCAGGCTCGCCTGCAAGGCGGCGTCTGCGAAATCCGACAGCGCCTTCGTCGCGGACTTGAGATCGAACACGCCTGAAAGGTCGGCGAGCGCGACGGTGAGGTGCAGGTCCTGCTTGGCCACGCGCAAGGCCGCCATCGCTTCGGCTTCGTCGGTCAGATCGCCCGCCCGCCGCGCCGCGTCGCAGGCCTCTGCCGTGAGCGTTTCCGGCGAAGCCTCGCCCAGCCGCGCAAGCGTCTCGGGCCGCCTTGCGGCGAGCCGGCCGAGATAGGGCGCCGCGCCGAACACCGCGTCGAGAAACCCCGCCGCCTCGCCCCAGGCTTCGAACGCCGCCTCGCCGATCCGCTCACGCGCGCGCCTGGCGCGAGCAGGGTCGATCTGCGGCAGGGTCGATGAGAGGCGCGAAGGGATCGGTCCGGTCATGGCCGGACGCTAGCGAGGCTCGCCGGGCTTGGCGAGGCGGTGCGTCATGCCTTCTGAAAGCAAATCGCGATCCTGAGCCCCGGCCCGTGGCCGTCCTCGGCGACGCCGGGGCCGTCGTCGAGCTGCAGGGTGGCGCCGTGGACTTCCGCGATGGCCTGCACCAGCGACAGGCCGAGGCCCACGCCGGGCTGGGAGCGGGATTTTTCGAGCCGAACGAAACGTTCGAGCACGCGGCCGCGCTCCTCGGCGGGGATGCCGGGCCCTGTGTCGGTGACGGAGATCTCGATCCGGCCGTCGCGGGTCTTCCGGCCGCGCAACACTACCGCCCCGCCCGAAGGCGTGTACTTGATCGCATTGTCGAGGAGATTGGCGACCGCCTGGGCGACGAGTTCGCGATCGCCGAGCAATTCAAGGCCCGGCGGGCAGTCGCAGGCGAACTCCAGCCCCTCCTCCTCGCAGACCGGCTCATAGAGCTCGGCGACGTCGGCGATCAGGGCTGTGAGATCGAGGGTCTCGAAGGCGCGGCGGCGCTCGCCGGTCTGCAGCCGGGACAGCGACATCACCGCGTTGAACGTCTTCAACAGCTCGTCGACATCGGCGATGGCCTGCATCAGCGCCGCCTCGCGGTCGGCGAGCCCGCCCTCCTCGACGATCGCCGCTTCCAGCCGGCCGCGCATTCGGGTCAGCGGCAGGCGCAGATCGTGGGCGATGGAGTCGCCGGCGGTCCGCATGCGCTGCATGACGTGTTCGAGCCGGTCGAGCATGGCGTTGAAGTTCGCGCCGAGCTCGTCAAGATCGTCGCCGGAGAAGGTCCGTGGCGCGCGGGTGTCGAGCTTTCCCGCCATGACCCGTCGGGAGACCGCATTGATCTGGGCGAGCCTGCGCGCGAAGCGCCGCGAGACCACTGCGCCCGAGATGAGGCCGAGCCCCAAGGCGAGCGCGGAAGCCAGAAGCACCGCGTTCAGCGTCTCGCCGACGAAGCGCGCCTCTTCTTCCACGTCGAGGCCGACGAAGAGCGATTGCCCGGCGGGCAGCGGCGTGATCCGGCCGCGCGCGTCCCGGCCCTCCTCTGCCGCCGAAACGCCGTCTGCGGGCGCCCGGTCGTACTCGAACTGCACCCGGCCCTGATCGTCGGGCGGGGCTGTCGGCAAGCCGGATATGTTGCCCGACACGCGTTCACCGTCCGCATCGAGCAGCAGGTATAAAAACTCCCCGCCCGCCACCGAGCGCTGGACGATATAGCGGTTGGCGGCCTGCGCGCCGCCGGCGTCGAAACGCGCCTCGATACGGGCGATTTCCTCGGAGATCGCCGCATCGGCGCGCCGGATCGCCGCGTTCACCGACGCGGCGTAGACCAGCGCCAGGATGAAGAAGCTCGACAGCGCGAACAGCCCGGCGCTCAGAAGCGTCAGGCGGAACGCGGTGGTCCTGGCGAAGGGCGGTAAGCGCCGCCTCGGCTCTGAAGTGTCGGTCAAGGTCGCCCGCCGTTCCCGGCTCTACTCCTGCAGACGATAGCCCGCGCCGCGGACCGTGTGCAGCATGTTCGAGCCGAACGGCTTGTCGATCTTCGAGCGCAGCCGGGAGATGTGCACGTCGATGACGTTGGTCTGGGGGTCGAAATGATAATCCCAGACCTTCTCGAGCAGCATGGTGCGGGTGACGACGTGATTGGCGTGCCGCATCAGGAATTCCAGAAGGCGGAATTCGCGCGGCTGCAGCAGGATCGCCTCGCCCCCCCGGCGGACGGTGCGGGCGAGCAGATCCATTTCCAGATCGCCGACCTGAAGCCGGGTCTTCACCGCTTCGGGATCGCGGCGGCGGGCCAGCGCGTCGACGCGGGCCATCAGCTCGCTCGGCGCGTAGGGCTTGACCAGATAGTCGTCCCCGCCGGCCTGCAGGCCCTGCACCCGGTCGTCCACCTCGCCGAGCGCGGAGAGCACCAGGGCGGGCGTCTTCACGCCTTCCGACCTTAGTTCGGAGATCATCGACAGCCCGTCGCGGCGCGGCATCATCCGGTCCACGATCAGCACGTCGAACGCGCCGTCCCGGGCCATGGAGAGCCCGTCCTCGCCGTCATGGGCGCAATCGACCACATGGCCGGACTCCGACAGCATCTTGGCGATGTTCTTTGCGACCTCGCGGTCGTCTTCGACGATGAGAACGCGCATGGCGTCCGTCCCTCCCCTGGCGCGGCGCGGACCGGACCTCCGGCCCGCGCCCCGGCGCCTATTCCTCTTCTTCGAGCTCGAGGGCGACGTAGCGGCCCTGGCCCGACTGGGTGATCGCATAGACGAGCACGGCGGCCCGCCCGCGCTCGCGCGCGTCTTCGACCGCGGCGCGGAAATCGTCCACGCTGGTCACGTCGCTGCCCACGGCCTCGACGATGGCGTCGCCGGGGCGAAGCCCCTTGCGCTCGGCTTCCGAGCCCGGCTCGACGGAGGCGACCAGAAGGCCGCGATCGCCGAGATCGAGCCGCTCGCGCGCATCGGCGTCAGGCGCTTCGAGCACCATGCCGAACATCGACAGCTGGCCGGGTTCGACCGCCGGTCCGGAATTTTGCAGCTCGTCCTCGCCGGGGCGTTCGGCCAGCTCGACGCGCAGCGTCCGCTCGCGGCCGTCGCGCAGCACGGTGAAGCGCACCGTGTCGCCCGGCGGCACCGCGCCGACCCGGCGGGTCAGCTCGCGCGCGCCGTCGACCGGGCGGCCTTCGATTTCGGTGACGATGTCGCCGTTCTCGAACCCGGCGCGGGCGGCCGGGGTGCCGGCGATGACCTGATTGATCAGAACGCCCTCGACGTCCGCGTCCAGACCCATCGCGTCCTTGAGGTCGTCGGTGAGATCGGACGGGCTGACCCCGAGATAGCCGCGGCGCACCTGACCGGTCTCGATCAGCTGGTCGACGACCTGCGCGGCGAGATCGGAGGGGATGGCGAAGCCGATGCCGACATTGCCGCCGGTCGGCGAGATGATCGCCGAGTTCACGCCCACCACGTTGCCGTTGAGGTCGAAAGTCGGACCGCCCGAATTGCCGCGGTTGATCGGCGCGTCGATCTGAAGGAAGTCGGTATAGGCCTGCTGGGGCCCCATCTGACGGCCCGAGGCCGACACGATTCCCGCCGTGGCAGTGCCGCCCAGGCCGAACGGGTTGCCCACCGCGACGACCCAGTCGCCGACCCGGATGTCGAGATCGCGGTCGAGTTCGACATAGGCGAAGGGCGCCTGGCCTTCGGTCACGCGCAGGAGAGCGAGATCGGTCGCCGGGTCGGTGCCGACCACTTCGGCGGCGAGATTGCGCCCGTCGGCGAGGCCGACCGAGATGTCGTCCGCGCCTTCGATCACGTGGTTGTTGGTCACCACATAGCCGTCAGCGGAAATGAAGAAGCCCGAGCCCTGGCTGCGGCGCGCGCGCGGCGCCTGCTGGCCCGGCAGGCCGCCGAAGCGTTCGAAGAACTCACGGAATTGCGGCGGCAGCTGGCTCATGTCCGGCATTTCGCCGCGCTCCACCGTGCCGCTGGCCTCAATAGAGACCACCGCCGGGCTCACCTCTTCGATCAGGTCGGCGAAGCTCATCGGCGCGTTGTTCGGCGCGGCGTAGGTGTAGGTCTCCCCCTGGCGGGCCGAAGACCGGTCGGCCTCCTGCGCACAGGCCGGAGCAGCCATGATCGTGACGGCGGTCAGGGCGGTGGAAAGAATGAGTCGCGGTTTCAGGGTCATGCGTGATTTGCGATCCTTGTCGCTGACGTCGGGCGCGGCTCGCCGGAAGGGCTTTTCCGCGCGGGTTGCCATGAGAGATGACCGAGACCGGATCACGGCCATGTTACCGGAACCTTACGAATCGGTAAGGCGAAGCGAACCTTCGGCGGGGCAACGCATGCCGGACGCCTCAGTTTCCCCGCCGCGTCTCGATCGTGGCGCTGCGTTCGAGCGTGCGGTGCACCGGACATTTATTGGCGATCTCGAGCAGTTTCACGCCCAGCGCCTCGTCGATATCGGCCTCCACGCTGATCGTGCGCTGAAACACATCCCGCCGGGCGTTCGCCACATCCTTTGAGTCGCGCTGATGTTCGACATGGGTGGTGATGCGGCCGAGCTCATAGCCCTTGTGGTTTGCGTACATCCGTAGGGTCATCGTCGTGCACGCCGCCAGCGAGGCGCAAAGAAGCTGATAGGGGTGGGGTCCGCCGTCCAGACCGCCGACATGCTCGGGCTCGTCGGCGATGAACACATGCCGGCCCGCGCGCACCCAGCTGTGAAACCCGCCCATGCCGGTCTCGGCCACCGTTGCGCAGCGATCGCCCGAGAAGGGCGGCGGCTCGGGCAGGTCCGCGGTCTTCGCGTAGCGCAGCGCCCAGGCGCCGATGACGTCGGCGGCGTGCTCGGCGTCCTCGGCGCGGCTCAGAAGGTGATCGGCCTTATCCAGGCTCAGGAAGCTCTTGGGATGCATGGCGTCGACGAACAGCCGTGTGGCGTTGCCGATCCCCACCGTCTCGTCGACGGGCGAGTGGCAGATCAGCAGCGCGGCGTGCAGCTTGTGGACGATGTCGTCGAGCGACCGGCCCTCGATGTCGTCGAGGAACTGCTTCTTGATGCGGAAAGGCCGGCCGGCCAGGCGCACCTCCGCCTCGCCGGTCTCCTCGATCTCGTCGATATGGGAGACGAACTGCTTGCGCACATGGTCGGCGTCCGCCGGCGCGGCGAGCGTGGCGACCGCCTTCACCGAGGCGATCTGCGGCGCGGCGGCGATCACTGCGGCCCCGCCCAGCGAATGACCGACGAGCAGCGAGGGCGCGGTGAACTCCCGGCCGAGAAACTCGGCGGCCTTCACCAGATCCTGGACGTTTGAGGAGAAGTTCGTGTTGGCGAAATCGCCCTCGGACTGGCCTAGCCCGGTGAAGTCGAAGCGCATCACCGCAAAGCCGTGCTCGGTCAGCCGCCGCGAAATGCGCTGGGCGGCGTGCACGTCCTTCGAGCACGAGAAGCAATGGGCGAACAGCGCCCAGCCCAGTGGCGGGCCCTTGGGGCGCTCCAGCCGCGCGGCGAGCGTGTCGCCCTGCGCGCCCTCGAACTCGACCTTGTCCGTGAGAACCGCCATTCGCGCCTCCGAGCTGAACCGGCGGCCAGACTAGGCGCAGCGCGCTCACACGCAACTCACGAGACGGTTAGGAGCGCACCCGACCCCTAGGGCCTGTACTGAATATTCCCTCCCCCTCTGCGGGTCGGGTGGGGGGACGCCGGGTGTTGAAGGTGTGGCGCTGGACGATCACCCTGGGGCCTTCTGGCCCGCTCGCCGCCTTCGAGGGCTTGCCAGCCCGTTCGCTGCTTTAAAAGGGTCCCCCGGACCCTTTCATCCGCTTTGCGGACCAGCGCTCACTCCCCCGAATCGATTGATGCGCTGCGCGCACCGGCGCTCACCCCACGCCCGGCCTTCGGCCGGACCCTCCCCGTCAAGGGGAGGGAAGGAAGTCTGGCGGCTATGGGCCACAGGATAGTCCCCCACCTCGGGGGAGGGCCGGGGTGGGGGATGCCCGCAGTCTAAACCGCCCGCTTCTTCTTCATCGCGCCGACCAACAGCGCGCCGCCGAAGACGAGCAGGAGCAGCGGGGTGATCCACAGGATGGCGGTGCGGCCGTCGAGCGGAGGCCGCATCAGCACTTCATGACCGAAGCGCTCGACCAGCGCCTGGCGGACCTGTTCGTCGTCCTCGCCGGTCGCCACGCGCTCTCGCACGAAGCGGCGCATGTCGAGCGCCATCGGAGCGTTGGAATCAAGGATCGACTCGCCCGCACAGACCATGCAGCGCACCTCGCGCATCAGATCCTGCGCGCGCGCCTCCTCTTCAGGCGGCAGCGTTTCGGGTGCGCCTGTCACCGCCTGCAGCGCCAGGACGAGGGAGAGGACGAGCGCGTTCATTCGGCCGGCTCCGGTCTTGCGGCGGCGGGCGTGGTTCCTCGCACCGGCATGCGCGCCTGAAGCCGTCCCGCCAGCGCGAGCGCACCGCCTAGAACGATCGCGAACGCGCCGAGGCCCAGCGCCCAGATCAGCGGATGAAACGCGGCGCGAATCTCATAGCCGACCGGGCCGGCCTCGCGGGTGCGCGCATCGCCGATCGAGACGTAGAGATCGCCGGTGATCGAAGAGCGGATCGCCACCTCGCGCGTGGACTGGTCGGCGGCCATGTAATAGCGCCGCTCGGGCGCGATGCGGCCGGTGTCGGCTCCCGTCACGGTGAGTTCGGCGCGGTCGGCCATATAGTTCGGACCGTCGGCCCGGCGCACGGTCTCCAGCGTCACCACCCGGCCGCCGACGCTCAGCGATTCGCCGGGGGCGAGCATGGTGTTGACGTCGGGCGGGCGGGAAGCGTCCGCGCTGGCGCCCAGCGCGATGAAGCCGACCCCGGCGTGCGCGAGCGCACGGCCCGTTGCGGCGAGCCTCGCGCCGCGGGCCCTGGCGGCTGGAAACGCATTCGCGATATCCATCACCGCGCCCGCGATCGCCCAGAGCCCGATCGCCGCGCCGATCACCGCCATCACAGGCGCGCCGGCGTAGATGAACAGGCCCGCGCCGGCCGCGACCGGGATCAGCAGCAGCGCCGCCTTCATCTGCGCAAGGCCCGGACGCGCCCCGCCGTTCGCCCAGGGCAGGAAGGGCGCGATCGGCATCAGCGCGACCGCGAGGATGAGAAGCGGCGTCGCGGCGGCGTTGAAATAGGGCGGGCCCACCGAGATCGTCGCACCGCCGAACATGTCGATGAAGAGCGGGTAGAGCGTGCCGATCAGCACCACGCCCGCGCAGGCGGCGAGCAGAAGATTGTTCGCGCCGATGAACGCCTCGCGGCTCGTGGGCTCGAACCCGTCTCCCTCGCCCAGCGATCCGGCTCTCAGCGCGAAGAGGGCGAAGCCGGCGACCGCGGAGACGCCCAGCATGCCCAGGATCCACACCCCGCGCTCGGGATCGAGGGCGAAGGCGTGAACGCTCGTCAGAACGCCCGAGCGCACCAGGAACGCGCCGAGAATGGACATGATGTAGGCGAGCAGAGCCAGAAAGACCGTCCAGCCGGGAAACGCGCCGCGCTTTTCGGTCGCGATGGCCGAGTGCACCAGCGCCGCGCCCAGAAGCCAGGGCAGGAAGCTCGCGTTCTCCACCGGGTCCCAGAACCACCAGCCGCCCCAGCCGAGCTCGTAATACGCCCACCAGGCGCCCAGCGATATGCCGGCGGTCAGGCTGGTCCAGGCGCCCAGCGCCCAGGGTCGCAGCGCACGGGCGAGATCACGCCCGCCGGACTTCTGCACGAGCCCCGCCGCGGCGATCGCGAACGCGGTGGAAAGCCCGACATAGCCCACATAGAGCATGGGCGGGTGCATCACGAGCGCCGGGTCCTGAAGGATCGGATTGAGATCGGCGCCCTGGATCGGCGCGGGGAAAACCCGCTCGAACGGGTTCGAGGCGAAGGCGAGAAAGGCGAAGAAGAGGGTCTGCAGAAGGCCCTGAAAGCTCACCGACCGGACCCGCAGCGCGGGGTCCACCGGACCGATCTTCGCCAGCCCCAGCCCGAAGATGGCGAGGATCCAGCACCACAGCAGCATCGAGCCTTCATGTCCGCCCCAGGCGCCCGCGATCTTGTAGGCGAGCGGCTTGTCGACATGGGAGTGCGAGGCGACGTAGGCGATCGAGAAATCCGACCGCAGGAAGCTCACGATGAGCAGCAGGAACGCCGCGCCAGCGGCCAGAACCGCGATCTCGGCGGCAGACTTCGCGGCCTCTGCGGCCGGTCCGCGCCCGCCTTTGTCGGCCCCGCGCCAGCCCAGAACGGTCTGGGCCAGGCACGCCAGCAGCGCCAGCGCGATCAGAAAGCGTCCGATCTCGGCGATCATCTAGCGGCTCTCCTCGGGCCGCTCCTGATAGGCGCCCGGAATGCCGCGGGAATAGTCGGAGTGCTCGCCCTGGCCTTCGTGCCAGAGCCCGCTCTCTTTCAGCGCCTGGGCGACTTCGGGCGGCATGTAGGTCTCGTCGTGCTTGGCCAGAACCGTGCTCGCGACGAACTGGCCGCCGTCGACAAACGCGCCTTCGGCGACGATGCCCTGGCCCTCGCGGAACAGATCGGGCAGCGAGCCGGCGTAAAGGATGCGGATCTCGCCCGCCCCGTCGGTGACGGTGAAGTTCGCCCCGCCCGCGGACGGCCGCTCCACCGAGCCGTCGACGACCAGCCCGCCGACGCGGACGCGCTGTCCGATCTCGGGCGGGTTCTCCGCGACCATGGCGGGCGAATAGAAGAAGACCATCGCGTCGCGCATGGCGGTCGCGGCCAGTGCGCCTGCGCCGACCAGCACCACGGCGGCCGCGCCGATCATCCAGAGACGTCTTTTCGCGTTTCTCACGTCTCGTTCTCCTCGTTAAGGCCCATCGCCTGACCGATCGCCTCGATCATGGCGAGCTTGCCGGGCTCCCCGGCGAACTGCGTACGCGCGCGCGCAAGCGCTGCGCCCGCTTCTTCGGGCCGTTCCTGCATCATGCGGGCGCGGGCCACGGTCAGCCAACCGGACAGATCGTCCGGGTCTTCATCGAGCCGCGCCTGCACGCCGCCGACCATCGAGTCGATGATCTGGGACATGTCCGCGCCCTGCCGCGCGGCTTCGGCGAAGGGCGCCGCGCCGTCCGCACCGGGCCCGCCTTGCGGACGCGACAGAAGGTCGGCGGCGCGCGCGGCGATCTCGCGGCGGAAGGGGTCGCCGGGCTCGAGCCGGGCGAGAATGCCCGCCCAGCGGTCCGCGGCGGTCTTGCGGTCGCCCGCTTCATAGGCGGCGACGCCCAGAAAGAAGGCCGGCTCGGGCAGTTCGGGCGCCAGCGCGTCGGCGCTCGCAAAGGCGCGCGCGGCTTCCGGCGTGACCCGGCCTTCGTTCAGCGTGACCAGCGCCTGTCCGAGATCGGACAGCACGCGGGGATCCTGCTGCGCCGACAGAGATCGCTCAAACAGGGCGATCGCTTCGAGCTCGCGGCCCGTGCGCGCCAGAAACCGGCCCAGAATTGCAGAGGCCTGCGCGTCGCGCGGGTTCGCGCGCAGCATGCCGCGCAGACGCTCTTCCTGCTCCTGCACGGTGAGGGTCGAAGGGTCCGCGCTCGCCAGCCGCTCGGCCAGCACCGCATAGGGCTGGCCGGGCGCGTCGGGCTCGCCGTTCACCGCATAGGCGGCCAGCGCGCCGAGCGCGACGAGCGCCGCTGCGCCGAGCCCGATGAGCCGCGTGCGCGGCTCGGCGCCCGCAGCGAAGGGCCGGGCGATCCAGAGCGCGGCGAGCACGCCCGCGATCGCGGAAATCAGGACCACGCCGATCACGACGCCCGCCTCCAGCTCAGAAGAAGATTGTTCGCCGGCATCTCGAGCCGCCCCGCCGGCGCGAAGCCGCACGACGCCGCGAGCGCGTCGACCGCCTCGCGATCGCGCACGCCCCAGCGCGGGTCGCGCGCCTTCAGCGAAGCGTCGAAATCGAGATTGGACGGCGCGGTCGCCTCGCCCTCCTTGAAGGGCCCGTAGAGATGGACATGGCCATCCTCGGCGAGCAGCGCCGCAGCGCCCCTGAACAGGCCCTCTGCGGCCTGCCACGGCGCGATATGGATCATGTTCGCACAGAACACCGCGTCGACCGGGTCGAGGCCGTCAGCCCAGCCCGGCCTCGTCACGTCGAGATCGAGGCAGGGAAGAATGCGGCCGCCGGCCTCGTCCGCCCAGGCGTTCACGCTGGCGCGGCTTTCGGGATCGGGCTCGCTCGGCGTCCAGACGAGGTCGGGCCTCGCGGTGACGCAGGCGAGCGCGTGCTCGCCGGTGCCTGAGGCGATCTCCAGCACGCAGGCGCGCTCGGGCAAGCGCTCCGCGAGCGCTGCGGCGATCACCGCCTTGTTGCGCCCCGCGCTCGGCGAGGACAGCCGCGCGGCGTCGCGGTTGCGCTCTTCAAGCGCGATCGGGGTCTGGGATGAACCGGCCATGACGGCCTAGATAGGTTTTTTCGGGCCGGTTTTGAAGGAATTTAGGCCGCCAGGGCTGCGGCGCTCCGGCGCAGGAGGACCTGGCCGGCCTCGTGCTCGCCCA
This sequence comes from Oceanicaulis sp., assembly GCA_040112665.1. Classification (NCBI taxonomy): domain Bacteria; kingdom Pseudomonadati; phylum Pseudomonadota; class Alphaproteobacteria; order Maricaulales; family Maricaulaceae; genus Oceanicaulis; species Oceanicaulis sp. The sequence continues at coordinate 3,072,758 of CP157796.1, forward strand.
GCGCCTCCATCAGCGCGGCGATCTCCTCGAGCCGGGCGAAGGCTTTCGCCGCGTCGCCCTCGCCGCTCTTGAGCTTTTCAAGCGTCTTCGCACCGGCGGTCTCCAGCCGCTCGCCGACCTCCTCGACCAGCCGGCCGTGCGCGCCGCCGACAGCCGCCCGGCCCGCATCGTCGCGGCTGAGCAGGAGGAAGCGCGCGAGCGCCCTGGCGCGTTCGGGAAGGTTCTCGCCGTCCCGCGCCCCGGTCCGGCCCTTCAGCCCGCCCGCCTCGGGCGTGGCGCGGCCGAGCACGTCGCGGGCGATCTCGAAGATCTGCTCCATCTGGGCGCTGGCCCGGCCCCGGAGTTCGTAAAGCCGCTTGCCCCAGGCCCCGTCCTTACGGATGCCGATCTCGCGCGTCATCCCCACGGTCACGGCGGAGAAGTCTGCGAGCGCCTGAGCCGCGTCGGCGGCTTCGGCGAGGGTCGCGGGCGCAGCGGCGAAGCCTGCGAGATGGTGCTCGGCGTCGGCCAGCAGCGCCTCGCCGATATGGGACATGTCGGTCTGGGACACGAGCAGGTCGTCCTCGCGATGGGAGATCCGCTCGAACACGCGCAGCATCCGCCAGGGCCGGTCGAGCCGCGCCATGATGACGAACAGCGCCCAGACCGCCGCGTCGGGATCGGCCTCCACCGCCGCGTCGTACCGGTCGCGAATGGTGGCGCTGAGCTTTTCGGTGAGATCGACGATCGGGTCGGGCAGGCCGGCGAGCGCATCGCGCAGCACCGGCGCGCTGCGCAAGAGCGAGGCGATCCGCAGAACCGCGTCGTACTCCGTGACGCCCAGCCGGGCCTTGAGACGCTTGTCGCGCTTGGGTTCTTCGGCGAGCGACTTGATCGTCTTTTCGATGAGGCCGGCGGCGTCGCGCCGATAAGCGTCCAACGCGCCCTCGGCCGGGTCGGCGGCGTGAAGCGCGGAGGCGGCGCGGACCTGTTCGATCAGGTCGGGGGCGAGGTCTTCGGACAGCCACGCCCAGACTTTGGCCTGAAGCCCTTCCGGGGCCCAGCAGCGTGAGGGCCGGTCGTCGCCGGGGCGTCCCGAAACCGGCTCGAGCGGCGCGAAGAAGCGGGCGCGCGCCGCGCTGTCGGCGTCCGTGCGGCAATAGTCGAGAAGCCTGCCCAGCGAGGGATCGCCCTGCCCTGCGGCGCGGCACAGGCGCGCGGCCATGTCTCCGGGCAATCCCGAGAGCAGCGCGCGCAGCTTGTCGATTTTCTGCGGGGCCAGACTCATGGCGCAGACGTCCTCACGATGCGCCGCACGCTATCTGAGCGTGGTTAACGCGCCGTTTCCCCAATCGCCGCAGGCAGTTCCAGCTCGGCGACGAGCCCGCCGCCCTCAGCCGGACGCAAGGTGAGGCGGCCGTCATAGGCCTTGGCGAGATCGTCCACGATCGACAAGCCCAGCCCCGTTCCCGGCGCCTGTTCGTCGAGCCGGACCCCGCGGCCGAGCACCGCGTTGCGCTCGGCTTCGCTGAGCCCCGGCCCGTCGTCGGCGACACGCAGGACAAGGCGTCCTGGCGCGCCGGCGAACGCTTCGACGCGCACCGCGCCGTTCGCCCATTTGCAGGCGTTGTCCATGAGATTGCCCGCCAGATCCTCAAGGTCCTGACGTTCACCACGAAAGACCAGGCTCTCCGGCACGCTCCAGTCCAGGATGATGTCGCGCCGCGCGTAGATCTTGCGCAGGGTGCGCCCCAGATCGCCCACGACCTCATGGACGGGCGCGCGGGCGCCGATGGCGCGCGCGTTCGCAGCGGCGCGCGCACGGCGCAGATGGTGTTCGACCTGCTGGGACATGGCGGCGGTCTGCCGGGCGACGAGATCGGCGAGCGGGCCGTCCTGGCCGCGCGCCTCGTTGCCCATCACCGTGATCGGGGTCTTCAGCGCATGGGCGAGATTGCCCACATGCGTACGCGATCGCTCCACGACCTCGCGGGAATGGTCGAGCAGGCCGTTCAGTTCGCCCGCGAGGTCGGCGAGTTCGGCCGGATAGGCGCCGCTCACCCGCTCCTCACGTCCGTCCCGCACAGCGGCCACGGCGCGGCGCATCCGGATCACGGGCTTGAGCCCCACCTGCACCTGCACCCACACCCCGAGCGCGAGGGCTGCGGCGAACAGCGCGAAGATGGCCGCAGCGGCCGCAGCGAAACCGGCGACTTTCCGTTCGGCCGGGCGCCGGTCCTCGGCGGCTGCGAAAACCAGCGGACCGGCTGCGCCTTCGATCAGCACGGCCTGGACATGCAGGCGCACCGGCTCGCCGGCGGGGCCGCGGGCCGAGCCGATGACGCTTTCACCCGGCGCGGCCAGAGCCGCCTGGACGAGATCTGCGGGAAGCGCGAGCCGTTCATCGGCGAGCGAGGTGGATTTCAGCGCCGGCTCTTCAGCGCCGGGCGCGCCGACCTGCCAGTAGCTGCCTGAAAACGCCTGCCGGTAGCTGGGATCGGTGGGCCGCTGGCGGACCGTATAGCCCTCGCCTTCGAGCTCCACCTGGGCGACAAGGGAATCCTCGACGCGAGACAGTCTGTCGTCGAGTTCGCTCAGCACGGTCTGCCGGAACTGCCAGGTCAGCGCGATCGCACCAAGAACCAAAAGCACCAGAGCCCAGGCGAGCGAGACCAGCACCAGCCGTGAGGCCAGCGAGCCTTCGCTGCGCAATGCTCGTGCTTCGGTGTCTGTCACCCGGTCTCGGCGCCCACCCGTCCCGCGTCAGGATCGACGAGACGATAGCCCAGCCCGCGCACGGTTTCGATCCGGTTCGAGCCGATCTTCTTGCGCAAACGGCCGACGAAGACCTCGATCGTGTTGGAATCGCGATCGAAATCCTGGTCGTAGATGTGCTCCACCAGCTCGGTGCGCGAGATCACGCGCTCCTTGTGGTGCATCAGATAGCTGAGCATGCGAAATTCGTGGCTGGTCAGCTTGATCAGCTGATCGCCCAGGAAGACCCGCGCGCCGCGCGTATCCAGCGTCAGCTTGCCGCTTTCCAGCGTCGAGCTCGCATGACCGGCCGCACGGCGGGTCAGCGCGCGCAGGCGCGCCAGCAATTCCTCGGGATGAAACGGCTTGGTGAGATAATCGTCCGCGCCCGCGTCGAACCCGGCGACCTTCTCGCTCCACCGGTCGCGGGCGGTCAGGATCAGAACCGGGGTGGTCACACCGTTCGACCGCCAGCGTTCGAGAACGCTGACCCCGTCGAGCTTGGGCAGGCCGAGATCGAGGACGATGACGTCATAGGGCTCGGTCTCGCCCAGATGCCAGCCGTCCTCGCCGTCATGGGCGGCGTCGACCGCATAGCCGGAATGGTCCAGCACGTCGGCGAGCTGCCGGTTCAGATCGGGATCGTCTTCGATGATGAGCGCGCGCATGACCGCTCCTTCCTACCTCAGGATACGGCCGGTCTCGGCGTCGACCTGAACGTCGAATCGCCGTCCGTCCCGCATCAGCCGGACCACGTAATAGGGCCGCGAGCCGTCCACCAGCCAGGCGTCCCGGTACTCCGCCCCCGGATTGGCCCGCAGCGCGATCGAGATCGCCTGACGGGTCGAGATCAGCGCCTGCCAGCCGTATTCGGACACGGCCGAGCCGTGACCGGCCGCATGAGCGGACGGGACGGGCGCGGCGGCGACAAGCGCGGCGGCGGCGAACAGGAGGGCGAGGGTCGTCTTCATGAGGCCGAACATAGCGTCCCGGTCTGAACCATGGCTGAACGTGCTTTGCGTCTACCGTTCAGGAACGGCGCCGGTTTTCAGGAAAAGAAGCGCTTGCGCGGATCGTAGCCCGCCGGCGGCGTCCAGTCCTCGATAAAGCCTTCAAGCGCGGGATCGTTCAGCGGCACGTCCACGACCAGGGTGATGATCTGGTCGCCGCGCCCGCCTGCAGCGGTCGGCGCGCCCTTGCCGCGCAGGCGAAGCTTGGCGCCTGACGTGGCGCCGGCGGGCACGCGCACCTCAACCGGGCCGTCGACAGTGGGCGCGCGCACGGCGCCGCCGAACAGCGCTTCTTTCAGGGTGATGGGAAGATCGAGCCGGATGTCGTCGCCGTCGCGGCGGAACCAGTCATGGGCCCGCACCCGCACTTCGACCAGCACGTCTCCGGCCGGGCCGCCGCCAGGGCCGGGTTCGCCCTGGCCGCGCAGGCGCAACACCTTGCCGGTCTCTACGCCTGCAGGGATCGACACCTCGACCGCCCGGCCGCCGGTCAGACCGACGCGGCGTTTCGCGCCGCGCATGGCTTCTTCGAAGGTGACCGTGACGCCGGCCTTCACATCCGCACCCTTGGGCGGCGGGCCGCCGAAGCCGCCGCCGCCGAAGCCGCGCCCGCCGCGGGCTTGCCTGGGCCCTTCGGAGAACAGATCGGAGAAGATGTCGGAAATGTCCTCGAAGCGTCCCGAGGGGCCGCGCTGGCCCGCGCTTGCGCCGGGGCGCGAGCGGAAATGGAAGGCGGGACGCTCGTTGCCGTCCGCGTCGATCTCGCCGCGGTCGTAGCGGGCGCGCTTTTCGGGATCGGACAGCAGCTTGAAGGCCTGACCGACCTGCTTGAAGCGCTCCTCGGCCTGCTTGTCGCCCGGGCGTGCGTCAGGGTGCAGCGCCTTGGCGAGCTTTCTGTAGGCCTTGCGGATCTCGTCGGCCGAGGCCGACCTGGAGACGCCGAGAATCGCGTAGGGGTCGTTCATGGTCCGGGACTGATAGCAGGGGCCGCCCAATGGTGCGAGCGCGCCTGCCCGCATATGGCCCCTCCCGCCCGGCCGATAAAGCCCCTAGAGGTGACCAGCCGGATCGAGCGGCGCAGCCGCTGCCGCGCCCGCGCCGTAGACCGCGCCGATCTGGGCGACGCGGAAGGACGCCGCCGTCACGCCTTCAGGGAACACCGCAGCCGGATCGGCGATGAGAAAGGTCGCTGCGTCGGTTTCATGGCTCGCCCGCACCGCGCCGGCGTCGTCGATAAGCTCGACCCGGTAGGCCTCGCGCTCCTCGCCGAGCGGGATCGCCGCGCCCCAGCCGTCCGCGCCGATCCGTCCGCGCCGGATCCAGCTCAGCCGGATCGCGGCGCCCTCGGCTGCGGCATTCAAATGCACTGGCGATAAAGGCCGCAGCTCCGCGCCCGTCCAGACCGCCTGGACCACGCGCGCCGCGGCGCTGGTCAGGGACTGGCCGGGCGGGACGGCGGCGAATGTCAGCGTCTCGCCGCGCTCGTCTTCAGTCAGCGGGACGACCGCGGCGGATCCGTCGAGCACAACCGCGCGCGCGCCGGCTGAGGCAGGCGACGCCGGCGAACCGCCGAGCCGGCGCAGCAGGGTTTCGAGCCGCCAGACGCCGGGGCTTTCCAGCGTCGCGCTCTGAAAGCTCACCGCCTCCCAGCCCGCCTCTGTCTCGATCGCCACGAGCCCTTCCCCGCGCAGCGCGGCGAGCCGGTCCCGGCTTTCAAGCGCGCCGTCGATGAGCCTCAGCCGGACAGAGTTCGCCCGGTCCCAGCGGCCTTCGGGGCCGGGCGCGAGCGGATCGAGCAGGGTTCCGAGAAAGCCCGGGGCAGTGAGCCGCACGCGCTCGGTCGCGCTTTGAAGGTCCGCGCCTGCGTAAATGACGAGTTCGCCCGGCCAGGGCCGCGCCCAGCCCGCGGCGAGAAGGCCGCCGCGCCCGGTCTGGTTCGGCCCCAGCGGCAAATCCATGAGCGCGATCACGGGCCGGGAGACGGTTTCGCTCGGCTCGCCTGCGCCGGGTTCTGGACCTGACAAGAGCGCCGGGCCTGCAGGCGCGCCGATGAGCGCACCGCGCCTGACGCTCGCGCCTTCGAGGCTCGCGATGCGCCAGGCGCGGCCCTGAGGGCCGGCGTCCAGCGTCACCGCGTCGCCGGGCTCGAGAAAGCCCAGAGAGGGCGGCAGGGCGAACGCGGCGGTCTCCGCCGAGGCCTGCGCGCGCGCCAGCAGGCCCCGCGCCCAGCCGGCGGCGAGATCGCGGTCGCCGAGCGCGGGCAGGCCCGCCTCGATCACCCCGTTCACCGCCGTGTCGAGCCCCAGCGCGCCGGTCTGCGCGGCGCGGTAGTCGCCGTCATCGGAGACGATGGTCAGCCGCGCCTCGACCATGCGCTCCGACCGCGGCGCGCGATCAAAGGCCAGCCTGTCGGCCTCGGC